>NZ_CP183074.1:600000-788016 GCF_048401065.1 Pseudoalteromonas sp. US3C1004 | reverse complement strand
ACAGCTTGGGCAGGCAGTTTGCAAAATGTTAGCTTATAGTTAATTCAATAATTTAAATATTGCTATAATTAATAGCTAAATACAAACACTGCGGCTAAATTACTAACAATATAATAAGAAAAGTAACCCCAACAACTGAAAATAAAAACGGATTAGGTGATAGTGTGAAAGTGGTATTTTTATTAGCCTTAGTGTGCTTATGTGGCGATAGCTTGGCCTTTGTTAAAGGTATTAATCAGCAGCGAGTTACTATTGCTGCTAACCCTACAGTTGCACCTTATGTAATAAGTGAAAATGATTCAGGTATTCAGCTCGAGATTGTAAAAGCAGCACTTAGTAACCAAAATATAAATAAGGTTGATGTGCAATATATGTCAAATCAGCGTGCCGATGCTTTATTGAACCGAGGGCATGTCGATATTGCATTAAATTATTCGGGTATTTTAATTACTGGCATATATCGAAGCCAATCTGTTGTCAGTTATGAGAATGTAGTGGTGAGTCTTAAAAAGAGTAACTTCACTATTAATACGATTTACGATCTGGCCACTAAAAGCGTTTTAGCATTTCAAAACGCACCCGCTTATTTACCAAAAGAGTTTGGCCACAACTTAGAGAACTTGAGAGGGTACGAAGAAGTACTTAATCAACAAGCGCAGATACACCATTTAATGGCAGGCTGGGTTGATACGATTATTCTCGATAGACGCATATTCCTTTACTACTTAAAGGAATATCAAAAAACCAATGCCACAAAAGATTTTGTTATCCATGCTATTTTTCCATCTGCGGCAAGGCCTGCGTACTTTAATAATGATATGCTGAGACAGCAGTTTGACAAAGGCTTGGCCAACATAATTCAAAGCGGTGAATATCGCACCATAATGCTTAATTTAGATAAACAATATACCCAGCGCGACTTCACTCGTTTTTAGTTGTTAATCAAATAACGCCACTGTTTGGCGAGTTAAGGCTATAAGCTCTCCTGATTGCGACCAAATACAGCCATCTTCAAGACCATACCCATCTTTTGAATGATGAGTGACTGCTTCAAACCCCAGCCATTCACCTGGCGCTAAGTTAGGCACTTGTACAAACTCTAAATACCACGACATGCTACTTGCCGGTGCTGGTTGTTTAAACATTTGCAGCAATGTTGGCGGCCATGCGTCAGTAAGGGCAATAACATGGGCTTCAGTAATTTCTTCTGGCGTATGTTTAAAACGCATCCAACCACCTAAATGAGAAGTCTCAGCACTGCTAAACGGCATGGCTCCTTGTTGAGGGCACAAATCAACATGTTGAAAAAACTCTGGCATTTGCCCAGGCACAAACCCTAAGCAGTGACGTTCGTTCACAGGGTGTAAGCTTAGCGACTTTGATACCGGTACATTAATTGACGAATTACGATTTTTAGCAAAACAGGCCTGCACAATTACGCATACTGAATCATCCTGAATTGCTTTGGCGAGCACTTGGGTGCTGCTTTTCCCTTCACGTAATATTTCTACCGACAAAGAAAATGGCTTTTCAGCCAACAAAGGGCCTACAAAGTTTGTGCTTAAAGAAAGCAGTCGTCTTGTTGAATCAACTTTATTGCGCATTGCTTGATAAAGAAGCGCCGCAGAGAGTCCGCCAAAAGCCGTTCTACCTTGGCACCAATTAGCAGGGAACTGCATAGTATTGGTTTCTGGGCCTGTTTTCTGACTTACTTGAGAGGCGAGTTGTAATAATTGTTCAAAGTGCACAAATAATGTCCTTTTGATGTTATTTACTAAATTTATATCACACACAAACTCATCAGACCAGATAATAAAGGTCCTCTTAAATAACAAAAAATGAGCAATCCTTACTCTTTTTAGGGTTATTTAGTAAATAAATTAAAAAAAATGAATTTTTTTTCATTTTTACAGTTGAATTAAGTTTGTAGCATCCCTATTAACTAGTCATCGAACGTATTAACGAATTTAGAAGTTGGAGAAGATTCATGGGTAGAATTATTGGAATCGATTTAGGTACTACTAACTCTTGTGTTGCAGTACTTGATGGTGACAAAGCACGTGTTATTGAAAATGCGGAAGGCGATCGCACAACCCCGTCTATTATTGCTTACACGCAAGACGGTGAAACGTTAGTAGGTCAACCTGCAAAACGTCAAGCGGTAACTAACCCAACAAACACATTGTTTGCAATTAAGCGTTTAATTGGTCGTCGTTTTGAAGACGAAGAAGTACAACGTGATATCGGCATCATGCCTTTCAAAATTATCAAAGCAGATAATGGCGACGCATGGGTTGAAGCGGGCGGCGAAAAACGCGCTGCACCACAAATCTCTGCTGAAGTACTGAAAAAAATGAAGAAAACAGCTGAAGACTTCTTAGGTGAAGAAGTAACTGAAGCGGTAATCACAGTACCGGCATACTTTAACGATTCACAACGCCAAGCAACCAAAGATGCAGGTCGTATCGCGGGTCTTGAAGTAAAACGTATTATTAATGAGCCAACGGCTGCAGCGCTTGCATACGGTATGGATAAAAACCGTGGCGAAAACGTAGTGGCGGTATATGACTTAGGTGGTGGTACTTTCGATTTATCAATCATTGAAATTGATGAAGTTGAAGGCGAGCACACATTTGAAGTTCTAGCGACTAACGGTGACACTCACTTAGGTGGTGAAGATTTCGATAACCGTGTTATCAACTACTTAGTAGCTGAATTTAAGAAAGATCAAGGTATTGATTTACAAACTGACCCACTTGCTATGCAACGTGTTAAAGAAGCAGCAGAGAAAGCAAAAATTGAGCTTTCATCAGCACAATCTACAGAAGTAAACCTTCCGTATGTAACCGCTGATGCGTCAGGCCCTAAGCACATGAACGTTAAACTAACACGTGCTAAGCTTGAGTCACTAGTTGAAGACTTAGTAACTAAGTCAATTGAACCGCTTAAACGCGCACTTGCTGATGCTGACCTATCTGTGAACGATATCAACGATATCATTCTTGTAGGTGGTCAAACTCGTATGCCACTTGTTCAAAAAACAGTAGCGGAATTCTTCGGTAAAGAGCCACGTAAAGACGTTAACCCTGATGAAGCAGTTGCAGTAGGTGCAGCGATTCAAGGTGGTGTACTTGCTGGCGACGTGAAAGACGTACTATTACTAGACGTATCACCATTATCTCTAGGTATTGAGACGATGGGTTCAGTAATGACGGCACTGATTGAGAAAAATACTACGATTCCTACTAAGAAATCGCAAACATTCTCAACAGCAGAAGATAACCAGTCTGCGGTAACCATTCATGTGCTACAAGGTGAGCGTAAACGTTCAAGCGACAATAAATCTCTAGGTCAATTTAACCTAGAAGGTATTCGCCCAGCACAACGTGGTACACCACAAATCGAAGTAACATTCGATGTGGATGCTGACGGTATCTTACATGTATCTGCTAAAGATAAAGACACAGGTAAAGAGCAAAAAATCACTATTCAAGCATCTTCAGGTCTAAGTGACGAAGAAGTTGAAAAAATGGTTCGTGATGCAGAAGCACATGCTGAAGACGATAAAAAGTTTGAAGAGTTAGTAGCTGCACGTAACCAAGCTGACGCACTTGTTCACGGTACACGTAAACAAATTGAAGAAGCGGGTGATGAATTACCAAGCGAAGACAAAGAAGCGATTGAAGCGGCTGTTGTTGACCTTGAAGGCGCTATTAAGAGCGACGACAAAGCAGAAATTGAAGCTAAAACACAAGCACTTGCTGAAAAGTCTCAAAAACTAATGGAAATTGCCCAAGCTAAAGCACAACAAGCGGGTGGTGATGCCGGTGCAGAGCAACAACAGTCTGCTAAGCAAGACGACGATGTTGTTGATGCAGAGTTCGAAGAAGTTAAAGACGACAAGTAATTGTTACTAACGCTTCTCGCTAACCGAAAACACCATGACTACATTGTGTGTTTAAGTTAGGATGAACACCTGAGGCGCGTAGGCTAAAGCTTAACGCGCCTTTTGCATGTAAGAGATGCAAGTAAAGTGCTTTAAAAATTCAATGATAAATCGATATGATTTATCGGTTTGTCCAGCAGCTAGCGCTGCACATAGAAAAGAGTAGTGTGATAGATATGTCAAAACGCGATTATTACGAAGTCCTCGGCGTAAGCAAAGATGCGAGTGAGCGAGACATAAAAAAAGCGTATAAACGCTTAGCGATGAAATATCATCCAGATCGTACCGCCGGTGATAAAGACCTTGAAACCAAGTTTAAGGAAGTAAAGGACGCTTATGAAGTGTTAACTGACTCGCAAAAACGTCAAATGTATGACCAATACGGCCATGCTGCCTTCGAACAAGGTGGTGGCGGTGGTCACGGTGGCTTTGGTGGCGGTCAAGGTGATTTTGGTGATATTTTTGGTGATGTATTCGGTGATATTTTTGGAGGCGGCGGTGGCCGACGCCAATCTCGCCAGCAGCGTGGTTCAGATTTACGTTACAACATGGATTTAAGCTTAGAAGAAGCGGTTCGTGGTAAAGACGTTGAAATTAAAGTACCGACTTGGGTTAGTTGTGACCCGTGTGATGGCAGCGGTGCCAAAGCGGGTTCTAAGCCAAAAACATGTACAACATGTCACGGTGCTGGCCAAGTACAAATGCGGCAAGGCTTTTTTGCCGTACAACAAACATGTCCAACATGTCATGGACAAGGTCAAATTATTTCAGATCCTTGTAACAAATGTCATGGCCAAGGCCGTGTAGAGAAAACCAAAACACTATCGGTAAAAATTCCAGCAGGTGTTGATACAGGTGACCGTATTCGTTTATCTGGCGAAGGTGAAGCTGGTATGCACGGCGCACCAGCAGGTGATTTGTATGTTCAAGTGTCGGTTCGTGAACATAAGATATTTGTTCGTGAAGCGAACAACTTATACTGTGAAGTGCCTATTAGCTTTACTACAGCAGGCCTTGGCGGTGAAATTGAAGTGCCAACATTAGATGGCCGTGCGAAACTTAAAATACCTTCAGAAACACAAACGGGCAAAATGTTCCGTATGCGTGGTAAAGGTGTTAAGTCTGTACGTAGTGGTGCTCAAGGTGACTTAATTTGTAAAGTGGTGATTGAGACACCTGTGAATCTTAACGAGCGTCAACGCGACCTGCTTACTGAACTTGAAGAAAGCATGGGCAAAGATAGCTCAAAAAATCGTCCAAAAGAGCAAGGCTTTTTTGATGGCGTTAAAAAGTTTTTTGATGACCTGACTAAGTAATTATTAGGGTTAACAGAACTTAGGTAAAAACGGCGCTTTTTTAAGCGCCGTTTTTTTGTTTAATATGGTAAGTTATCAGAAATTTATTAAGGACAATATCAGATGACCCCTGCAATAGAACAGCTAAAAAAATCCCGAATTAAATTTGATATACTCAGCTATGAGCACGATGTAAACAATACTAATTATGGCCTTGAAGCAGTTGAAAAGCTAAATCTTAATAGCGCTCAAGTATTTAAAACATTGGTGTTAGAAACCTCAGAACAACAACTAATTGTTGCTGTGACGCCAGTCACTCAGCAGATTAATTTAAAGCAATTGGCTAAGCTCTGTGTAGTAAAAAAAGTAATGCTGGCAGAGCCGCAAAAAGTACAGGCAAGTACAGGATATATTTTGGGAGGCGTTAGTCCTCTTGGACAAAAAAAGCGCTTAAAGACCTACATACACTCAAGCGCATTAGACTTTGATACTATTTATGTGAGCGCAGGTAAGCGAGGACTTGAAATTACACTCAGCCCAGCATGCTTAGCTGAGCTTATTCAAGCTTCGTTTGGTAATTTCTAATGCTGACTTAATTATCAAACTTGCGTCGTGTAAATAAAACTGATTATTTGCTTCAACAGCTTTAGTTAACTAATGTAAATACTACCTATAGCAGTTTTTGTTAATTCATTTTAATGAAGATTTGTTTGTACCTACTTTGGTTAATCATTCGTATGAGAATATTAGTTGTTGATGACATGCCATTAATGCGTCATGTGCTCATTAATATGTTGAGGCAGTTAGATTATAAAGACATTGTTGAAGCAACCGATGGTCTGCAAGCGTTAACTATACTTAAAAATCAACTTATAGATTTGGTTATAACAGATCTACATATGCCAAAAATGGATGGCCTTACCCTACTTGATGCTATTAGAAAGGATACTGAGCATGCTCAGCTCCCCGTACTTATGGTGACTTGTGAAGACAGCTCTGAGACTGTAAAAAAGATAATTAATGCAAAGGTATCAGGGTTTATTATAAAGCCCTTTAGTATGAATGTGCTGTCAGCTCAATTAACACGTTTAGCTAATAAAGTTTAATCGCACAATATTTTTAATC
Organism: Pseudoalteromonas sp. US3C1004; assembly: GCF_048401065.1. Lineage (GTDB taxonomy): Bacteria > Pseudomonadota > Gammaproteobacteria > Enterobacterales > Alteromonadaceae > Pseudoalteromonas > Pseudoalteromonas undina. Next base: position 781,650 of record NZ_CP183074.1, on the reverse strand, counting down.
TAATTACTTAATAAACATAACTCTGATTATTAATTCCTACGCCCATCAATTTCTTTTCTATCATGTGATAGCATATGCTATTAACTAATCAAAAAGTAATGATTGAGGAAGTATGGCTAAGCCCAATAAAAAAGGGCCTACAAAAACGGTCGATATATTTTGTTCTGCGTGTAAGGCACCGTTATTCAAATACCGTAAAGGGGGGAAAGGTGCTTTAGTAAAATGCTTTATAGAAAGAATAACCCAAGATCACACCCATACTGAATGCGTATGTCCAGGCTGTGAGCGGCCTTTTGCTCGCCCAGTGACTATAAGAGGGACTGCAGCTTATAAAATGATAGGTGGTAAAGTCACTTTTAAATAAAGTAGCTATTTAACCCAAACTATCAAGAGGCGGACATAAGCCCTTGTTTGCTTTTTTTTCACTGGTAAACTTCGCTGGTTTTGCTGTTTCAATGATTGAAAAAAACCCTCCCCATGGATTGGGCCAGTCAGTTGGGTTTTAAAATGGAAAAGGATAGACGTGTGATTGCACTTTTATTTGATATTGTTGGTATGAGTGGCACTTTTTTAGTGGTTGGTTCGTTTTTTTTACTGCAACTAAATAAAGTATCGCCAAAAAGTTTGACGTATAATTTAATGAATTTAAGTGGCGCTATTTTGTTACTTATTAGTCTTTGCTATAACTTTAACTTAGCGAGTTTTGTAATTGAAATATTCTGGATCGCAGCCTCATTAATTGGTTTGTATAAGTACTTCAAAGACAAGCCAGCGCTTGCAAAAGCGTAGATTAAGCTAAAACAGCATCCCCTTGCAGGGAATTAAACCGTGAAATATTTTTAGTTTCACGGTTTTTTAGTTTTAATACACTTGTTAACAAAAAGTTTCTTCTGCAAAGACCTATAAATCGATACAATAGTGGCTATTACTTATTATTGGCACCTTGGTGTCATAGGCGTTTATGTTCTCCATCCCTAAAAAAATTATTTTTGCTTGTATTCTGTTAGTGCTGTTATTAGTGGTTACATTTTCATTTGGCCGTGCTTATGATTTAGGCCAAGCTAAAATTCAAGCTGACCAACAGGTCATTCAATTAAATAATTATATTGATAATGAACTCGCGCGCTTTGCAGCTATTCCTCAGCTCCTTACCGAAAATAATTTATTGATTCGTTTTACTAATAATGAATCACAACACTTCAATGCAATTAATAATTACTTGGCTGATATTCAACAAGCCAGCGGTGCCTCAGATGTATACATACTAGATACTCATGGCGACGTTATTGCCAGTAGCAACTGGCAAACCGACTATACGTTTTTAGGGAGCAACTTTGCATTTCGGCCTTACTTTAAACAAGCTTTTGCCGGAGAAAAGGTCGCCTACTTTGCTCTTGGACAACGCTCGAAAGAACGCGGAATATACTTCTCGCAGGCTATTTACCAAGATGGCAAAGCCATTGGCGTTGTGGCACTAAAAATTAATGTCGCTAAATTTGAAAACGATCGTTCGTTATTAAATACTTCAAAAGGCAGTCATTTTTATTTGCAGCTTGCGGATAAAATTATTGCTATGTCAGATGAGCCAGCATGGCGTTTAAACACGTTTACAGAGCTTGATATTACTACACGCCGCGATATTAAACAGCGCCGTGCTTACTTAGATCATCAACCGTTACAAATAAAGCAGCAGCGCTACAAAAGTCAGGGCATTGAGCAATTTAAAATTGCTAAAGATCAATATGTTGCCGCTTCAAGACCACTGACACACCTAAATGCAACGATGACGGTATTGGTTGATATTTCAAGCATAAATGCATTACAGGTGCCCAGATTGTTATGGCTTGTGTTGTTTTATTGGGTATTTATTTTTGTCGGATATAGCTTATTGGCACGCTTTGCCGGATATAAAAAATTACTGTACTCGCGTCACAGTTTAGAACTTGAAGTATTAGAGCGCACCCAAGCGCTTGAAAAAGCGCAAACAGCACTAGTACAGTCGGCAAAATTAGCCACAATAGGGCAACTAAGTGCGGGTATTAATCATGAAATTAACCAGCCACTGAGCGCCATGAACACTTATTTGGCAAGCGCTAAAATTTTCCTCAAAAAGGGGAAACTCAATGCATTAAGTGAAAATTTAATTATTATTGAGAATTTAGTAGAGCGGGTGCATAAAATAGTGGCGCAGCTTAAACACTTTAGTAAGCCGGCGACAATGCAATTGCGACCACATCCACTGTCGGCGTTATTAAACAATGCGTTGATGATCACCCACCCGCAACTTAAACAAGACGATGTTAACGTCAGTGCTCCGCAGTTTTCGCAAGAGATCACCGTGTGGGTTGATGCATTAAAATTTGAACAAGTACTGGTTAATGTGATCACCAATGCGTCACAAGCAATGAAAGGTGAGCCTAAACGAGAGCTTAGTTTCGATGTTGAGTGTTTTGAGGAGCGCGTTAAGCTTTCTATTTTAGATAGTGGTCCAGGTATTGAACACCATGTGCTGGGATCTATTTTTGAACCCTTTTACAGTACCAAGTCAAGTAATGGTTTAGGGCTGGGCTTATCAATATCAAAGCAAATTATTGATTCATTTAATGGTTACTTAACGGCGCACAATCGTCCTCAAGGCGGTGCACAGTTTATTATTAGTTTATCAAGCATAGAGGCCCCAAAAAATGATTGAAGCCGTTGTTTGTAAGCAAGTGGTTGTTATTGATGATGAGGCGATGATCCGTGATTCGTTAAATCAGCTTTTAACCCTCGAAGGGTATGAGGTGCAGTGCTTTAGTGATGCGAGTATTGCTTTAAGCCGTTTAAGTCGCAATTTTTATGGCGTTGTCCTCAGTGATATAAATATGCCCACCATGGATGGTTTAACTTTTATTGAGCAGGTAAAAGCATTCGACAGTGAACTTCCGGTAATATTTTTAACAGGTTATGCCGATGTTTCTGTAGCGGTTAGAGCAATGCAATTAGGTGCTTATGATCTATTTGAAAAACCCCTGAACGAAAATTTATTAGATTGCATTGCTAGGGCCTCAGACAAACGTGCTTTAGTTATGGAAAACAGAGCTCTGAAGCGTGCGGTTGAAAAGACCTCTGCGCCCGGTGTGCGCATTTTAGGCGAGACCCTTAAAATGCAGCACATGATGAACTTACTCAACACAGTGATTGATACACCTGCAGATGTATTAATTGAAGGTGAAACTGGTACAGGTAAAGAGTTGGTTGCCCGTTACTTACATGATCATAGTAACCGTTCAAGCTGTCAGTTTGTGGCTATTAACTGTGGCGCGGTGCCTGAGCAACTAATAGAAAGTGAATTGTTTGGTGCTGTTAGTGGTGCATATACCGGCGCAACACAAGATCGCAAAGGCAAGTTTGAGTTTGCACAAGGCGGCACGGTTTTTTTAGATGAAATTGAAAGCACTCCCTTGTCACTACAAGTTAAATTACTACGGGTGCTTGAAGAGCGAAAAGTTACTCCCGTTGGTGCAAATAAAGCCATTGACCTTGATATTCGTATTGTTGCGGCCACTAAGGTCGATTTACTTTCGTTGGTAGAAAAAGGTGAGTTTAGAGCCGATTTATACTATCGATTGAGTTTAGTTAAAGTCAGCATTCCCGCGTTAAGAGATAGAAAAGCCGATATTCCTTTGTTGTTTAAGCACTTTAGCTCTATTGCGGCCACTCGTTTTCATAAACCTTTAGGTGCGCTTAATATTGAGTTACAACAGCGCCTACTTGCCCATGATTGGCCAGGTAATGTTCGTGAATTAAGAAACCAGGCTGAACGAGCGGTACTACTTGGCCCCGATCTGGCTTTTGCACAGAGTGACTCAAGCAGTAGTGGCTCGTCGTTATCATTGGACTTAAGCCTTGCAGAAAAGGTCAGCTTTTATGAACAGTCTTTAATTGAAGAAGCCTTAGAGCTTAATCATGGCAGTATTAAAGACACCATGGCAACGTTGCAAATCGCGCGCAAAACCCTCTACGATAAAATGAGTAAATATAACCTTAATCGAGATATGTTTACCGATTAGTGGGTGGAAATGGTGATAGTAGGTATTTAAAGTGTGTGGAAATCCGCACATTTTAAAGCTTTTTATCATGGTTTTATTTTTTAAGTCACTGAAATTTATTGTTATTATCCAGTTGGTCATGTTCTTGCTCTACAGTTGTAGACAACAAGTAACATCACATAATTAGGATACATAATGAAAAATAATCTATTCCAAGGTTCAGTACTTGCTGCGTTATGCAGTGCTGCCACACTACCTGTAACAGCGTTTGCTGCAGATTACACTGTGTATGGTAAAGCCGAAGTACAAATTGCCAACACCGATACTGGCATTATGCGTTACGCAGATGAAGGCACACAAATAGATGCCCCTTTTTCGCGTATTGGTATTAAAGGGGACCATAAATTAAATGAGTATTTTACTGCCGTATTTAAATACGAGGTTCAAGTAAAAGGTTTTGAACACGACGATACCAATGAGCCTTTTGCAGCACGTAATACTTACCTTGGCCTAAAAGGTGCGTTTGGTGAAGTGGTCGTAGGGCGAAACGACACTCGCTTTAAATACTCTGAAGGTAAACTCGATAACTTTAACGAAACCCAAGCAGATATTTCACAAGTTATTGCAGGACAAGACCGATTAGGCGACACCATTACTTATACCTCTAAATACTGGCACAATGCACAGTTTTCATTTACCTATGCGCCAAAAGATGACAACAAAGATAATGAAGCTGGATTTGCGGCAACCCTGATTTATGGTGACCGTAGTTTAAATAAAACACCTTACTCTATTTCAATAAGCCATGTTGACTCACTTAATAACATTAAAGCAAGTCGTATCGTAGGTGTATATAAATTTGAAAAGCTAAAATTAGGTGCGTTATACCAACATTCAGAATCAATTGATGGTACTAAATCAGGGAATGGTTACGTGTTAAGCGCAAGCTACAAGCTAGACAAATGGGTACCTAAAGTACAATTTGCAAAAGATGATTCAAAATTGCGCCAAGCGTCAGACGCTACCCAATGGACTACTGGTGTAGACTACATCTTTGACAAGCAAACTACCGCTTACCTTTTATATACTGACCTCGACCTAGAAGAGAATGCTGATAACAGTGTTGCGCTTGGTCTTAAATATAAATTTTAAAGGCTGTTAATATGACAAAACGTATTTTAGAAAATAACGCAAATAAAAAGCCGTTTATACAGTGGCTGTTATTATTACTTGGTCCGTGTGTAATGTTACTGACCTGTTTAGCTGAGCCGCCAGTAGGAATGTCGGCAGCTGCATTTAAAACTGCAGGCTTAGCATTTTGGATGGCATCGTGGTGGGTAAGTGAGGTTGTGCCTATTCCGGCTACAGCACTACTTCCGTTAGTGATTTCACCTATCGTAGATATAGCGGCTATAAAAAGTGTTGCAGCTCCTTATGCGCATCCGCTGATCTTTTTATTTTTAGGCGGCTTTTTAATCTCAATTGCTATGGAGCGTTGGGGATTACACAAGCGTATTGCATTAAGAACTATGCTTTATGCAGGTAAAAAACCAAGCTTACAAATTTTAGCCATGATGTTAGTGACTGCATTTTTATCAATGTGGATGTCGAATACCGCTACCGCAGTAATGATGTTGCCTATTGCCTTATCTATCACTCATTTAGTTAAAAGCTCAGATCCTAGTAATGAGGGGTTTGGTAAAGCACTTTTACTATCTATTGCTTATGGTGCGAGTATTGGTGGTATTGCTACTTTAATTGGTACTCCACCGAATGCATTAATGGCTGCATACCTATCAGATAGCTACCAGATTGAAATTGGCTTTGCCCAGTGGATGATAGTTGGTGTGCCCTTAGCACTTGGCATGTTAATCATCAGTTGGATTTGGCTAACTAAGTTTACCTACAAAGTTGATGCGAATGTACAAGCAAACAAGCGAATTGACACTAAAGCGGTATTTTCTTCTCAGCTAAAAGAATTAGGTGAAATGCAACGTGCTGAAAAGGGCGTGTTGTTTGTATTTGCGTTTGCGGCTGTTTGTTGGATATTCAGACCATTACTAGGCGATGTGACCGGCCTTAAAATTTCAGATACGGGTATTGCAATTGCAGCGGCATTATTATTATTTGTACTTCCTGCAAATAAAGGCAGTGATGAGCGAATTTTAGATTGGGAAAGTGCAGCTAAAGTACCTTGGGGTGTGTTGCTTTTATTTGGGGGGGGCTTGACGCTAGCCTCGCAAATTAAATCATCTGGATTAGCTGTCTACATTGCCAACATGATTGAGGGGGCCAGTGCAATTCCTTTAGTTATGAGCATTCTTGTGGTGGTGGCACTTATTACTTTCTTAACGGAAATTACCAGTAATACGGCAACAGCCGCAGGCTTTTTACCATTGCTGGGGCCTGTTGCTGAGTCAATAACTGGCAGCCCGTTAGTGTGGGTTATTCCAGCTGCGATTGCGTGTAGTTGTGCGTTTATGATGCCAGTAGCCACACCACCCAATGCGATTGTGTTTGGCTCGGGTGAAATTAAAATGAAAGACATGATCCGTGCTGGCTTTGTGTTAAATATTGTCGCTATTGTTTTAATTACCTTAGTAACAATGACCATAGCAGCTCAGGTTTTTGGCTTTTAATAGCTTCCCTCTAATTAGCTAACAAAACAGATAACCGATGCACACAAAAGCAGTGCATCGGTATGAGTTCCAACCAACCTTATGAGTGTTTTTGCAACGCTTTTCATTATGTTGCAAAATCACTCTTTATTGCTCGTGTAACAGATCAAGGTTATAGTCTTGAAAACGTTATAAATCGAGTAGCCTATTTTGACCACTGATACATTATCTACAGGGACTTTGCGTTCACAATTTAATGAACTAAAGCACTCTTTTGAAGACACCCCTTACTTACCCATTGAGCAACGCCTTGCTTTACTTAAGCAAGTACGCGCTAACATTGTAACGCTAGAGCAAGACTTAATTGCTGCAGTATCTAAAGATTTTGGTTACCGAACGGCCTTTGATACCTTAGTAGGTGATATTTTGCCCACCATGCAGGGGCTTGCACATATTATTAAAAAGTTACCTCGCTGGTCTAAGCCTAGTCATCGCAGCGCGGGGTTAAGCTTATGGCCCTCAAAAGTAAGTGTAACCTATCAGCCTATTGGCGTGGTGGGTGTGATTGCACCGTGGAACTATCCTATTCAATTGGCATTGGTACCGGTCATCACCGCGATTGCAGCGGGCAACAGGGTTATGCTAAAGCTCAGTGAATTTACGCCTAATACCAATGCGGTTCTTGAAAAAATATTTATAGGTGAATTAAGCCAACACTGCACCATTATTCAAGGTGGCAGCGAGGTGGCGAGTGAGTTTTCATCATTACCCTTTGCACATTTATTATTTACTGGCTCAACAGCGGTCGGTAAGTTGGTCATGGGCGCAGCGAGTAAAAATTTAACACCAGTCACTTTAGAACTAGGCGGAAAATCGCCAGTCATTGTGTTAGAAAAAGCAGACGTAAATAAAGCCGCTCGTGCTCTATTATTTGGCAAAATGGCCAATGCAGGGCAAATATGTGTGGCTCCTGACTACGTATTTGTTCCTAAAGCACTAGAACATCAGTTTATTAAAGCTTTGTGCACACTTTATAAAAAGCACTTTAAGCAAGGTGTTGAAGGGAAAAACCTGACCTCTATTATTAGTCCAGCTCATTATCAACGTCTGCTAGGTTATTTAGAACAAGCACAGCAACAAGGCGCTAAAATAACAAAGCCACTTGAGCAAAATCAACAAGACGCTGAAAAACACAGGATGGGTCTGCATATTGTGACGCATGTCACCGACGAGATGCAATTAATGCAAGAAGAGTTATTTGGGCCTATTTTACCGATTATGAGTTATGACAAATTAGATGATGCGCTTAATTATATTCGACTACGCCATCATCCATTAGCGGTTTATATTTTGGGCCAAGACAAGCAAGTGCAACAGTACATTATTAAGCAAACACTTAGCGGAACCGTTGCCGTTAACGATACATTAATACAAGTAGCTGCCGATGATGTACCATTTGGCGGGGTGGGCCATTCAGGAATGGGGCATTATCATGCTAAAGAAGGCTTTTTAACCTTTAGCCATGCAAAAAATACCTTAGTATCAGGCTCGTTTAATCCGCGTATAGGTTTATTACTTAAACAAAATAAATTACTGATCAAAGTGCTAAAGTGGCTTTATGTAAAATAGCCTGTAGTACTTAAAATAAAAAAGCTGAATGAATCACTTCATTCAGCTTTTTTAGTTATTCTTTTGGCTTAAAACATTCGCCCTTCACCCGCATAAGTACCCGCTAAAATTTTATTATAAATAGCATCGGCTTTTTCTTTAGCTTCAGCGACTTCCTTAGGGAGCATAGTGCGTTCATCAAGTTTACGACTGTGACTAGCTTGCATATTACCGTTATACTCAGCAATGGTATTCCACACATACGACATTTCAAGGTTTTTTGGCATTCCTAAGCCTTCGAAATACATCAGTGCTAAATTAAATTGTGCAAGAGTGTAATTATTTGCGGCGGCTTTTTCATACCATGTTCTGGCGGCTTTATAATCTTGGCTCACGCCATCGCCGTTGGCGTACATTACCCCTAAATTATACTGTGCAGCAGGAAGGTTTTTATTGGCTGCTTTCTCAAATAAGCTAATAGCCATTTGTTTGTCTAACTTTACGCCATTGCCTTCGTCATACAATACTGCAAGTGCAAACATCGAATCTACATGATTCTTTTTAACTGCTTGTTGATAAAGCTCTGCAGCTTTGTAGTAGTCGCGAGTAACTCCATGTCCGCCCTCGTACAACTTACCTAGTTCGTAAATACCTGGGGCATAGCCTTTGTCTGCAAGGTAATTAAACTCTTTTAGTGCTTCCTCAAATTGCCCTGCGTTTGCAGCTATTATGCCTTCCTCAAGCCCTGCATAAGCATAAGGTGTAGCAAGTATAATGCCCGCAAAGAACATTGCTTTTAAATTAGACTGTGACATATGCATGTCTCCAAATTAGTTATCGTTGTTGGTAAGCATCATAACGATTAATCATTTACTTCTTACTCGAGTAGCTAATAAATTATGAGCTAAATCAATAACGCCAACGTTTATAAATTAGATATACAAACGTATTAACAAGTAGCTTTAACTATAGCTCAAAAATTCTAAACTTAAGCACATAGCTATGATATAAATTGCGTTAGCTTGCGATTCTATAGAAAAATGAAAAAAATAAAAGCAAGCAGTAGCTTACATAATTACTTATGATGATTTTTGGCAACCAAAGCATCATACAACGGGGTCTTTTCATGTTAAATAATTTAAAAAATATAAAACTAGGCAAAATTATTTTTATAACCAGTTTGTTATTTATTACCAGCTGTTCAACGACATTTGCCTATAACAACCTAGGTTGGTTATCGTCATTTTGGATAGATGATTACGTTGATCTTAATAAAAGCCAATCTAAGCAGTTAAAAGCGATTATTAACGACACCCGAGATTGGCATCGTGAAGTTGAATTACCAAAATATAAAGCCGATTTACTCGACCTAAGACAATTGCTAAACAATGAAGCCGATACTGCGCAGTTGATGGATAAAATAACCCAAGTGAAGCAGCATTGGCGAAACTTGCTGTTGCATACTAGTGACCCTTTAATTGAGTTAGCGCTGACCTTAACCCCATCACAGCGAAGTGAAATGGTAGAAAATATTCGCGAGCAAATTAATGACGAAATCCAAGAGCACGCTTCATTAACTAAAGAGGAGCACCAACAGCAACGCTTAGAGAGACAACTAGATTACTACAAGCAGTGGCTTGGCAAACTCACTTCTGAGCAGCAAACGCTCATATCACAAGCCAATAGTGATCATACCCCTACCAGTGATTTATGGTACGACTATAAACTAACTCGTTTAGCCGCACTTGAAACCCTTTTTAGCCAGCAAACACTTAGCGAGGCAGAGTTTACCCAGCAATTACACACCATTATCACTGAGCGTGAGCAATATATGAGTAATGAGCTGCTTGAGCAAAATGAACAAAATTTAAAAGCTTATGCGCATTTACTACTCAAGTTAAATAAAACGCTGAGCGTTAAACAGTTAGCGCATGTTGATGAAGAATTTGCAGATTTAGTGGGTACTGTTAATGACTTGCTTACAGATTGAGGTTGTTTTCTAGTTCTTTTTACTTGTTTTCACTGGCTTATTTAGCTGAAAATTGTGATTTTTGCATTTCAGGGGTATTATAAGCCATCAAAAATATTTTAAGTTATCCATGGATATAGCTGCTCTTAATAGTACAAAAACGCTACGCAAGCACGTTCTTAAATGGATGTGTATTTGCTTTGGTTTTTTGTCGTTGGTGTTTGCCGTTTTTAATTTATCAGTAAATAATTTACACCTTGTTGGTGGTCTCGAAGTCGGCTTTTCCTTATTATGCTTGTATATTTTTAAGCACTCACAAAAACACTACCCTAAGCGCTGGCATGCCATTATCATGTGTTTAGCCATCTCTTTAATTGTGTTGTGCGGCACTTACTTAGCCCCCCTTAAAAACGGTCTGTTTTTATGGACATTTATTTTGCCTATTCTTTATTACTTACTACTTGGTAGGCGTTATGGGTTAATTTTGTCTTCGGCATTACTTTTTTTGCAGTTGATGGTGTTATCTCAAAAACTGCCACATTCATCGTTTTCAGCTTTTAACATAGGACTTAACTTATTATTCGTATACATAAGCATATGGGCCATATCTCATGTTTTTGAAGGTAATAGAGCTGATTTTTCGAAACGTTTAAAAAATTTAGCGTTACTTGATCCCCTAACCGGTGCTGGTAATCGTTTATCAATGAACCACTATTTTGAAGTAGAGCTCAGAGATAAATCTCAACTTTACTTATTTTTACTCGATTTAGACTACTTTAAACAAATTAATGATCAGTATGGGCACGAGGTGGGCGATAAAGTGTTGGTTGAGCTAGCAACATTATTGCGTGTCACTTTTGCTAAAGGGTATGTATTTAGAGTGGGAGGTGAAGAGTTTTCACTAATGAGCAACTTTGGTAGCCCGCAAGCAGCCTTAGCAATGGCAGAAAAGTTAAGACTCGCAATACAAAATAAGCACATCATTGCCAATGGTGAAACCATTAAGTTAACCGCTAGTATAGGCGTTGTTCAATACCAGCAACAAAGCCTTAGTGAACTAATAGACTTGGCTGATAAACAACTTTATAAAGCCAAAGAAACTGGCCGCAACGAGGTCTGTACTGATATTTTAGTGCATGGTTAAGTTTAGTGCGGCTTAATACATTTGTTCAAAATCAGGAATACTGTTTTCCCAAATCGGTTTTTCTTTACCAATATATTCACGTACAGCATCAAAAAATAACCGGGTTCTTACCGGTAAATCACGATGTGGGTATACTGCATACATGGCACTGTGTTCCATTAATTTTAGATCCGTTAATAAAGGCACCAGTTGTCCATCAATCACTTCTTTATCCAATATAAACGCGGGAGCTAAAACGTAAGTGGTTCCAGAGAGTGTTTTCATTAACAGTGCTTCAGCATCATTGGCTCTAAATACACTTTTAATTTTTTGTTCGCATTGTTCACCCAGGTGGTTGTAGTAACTTACTCCATCAACTCGCAGTGAACTACTTGCGTAACTAGCGGCGGGTAATTGTGCTAAATCAGTTATGTTTTTCGGCATTCCATAGGTTTCGATAAATGCAGGGGAAGCTAAAAGTAATAAACGATTACGCGCAATCTTTCGAGCAATCAAAGAGGAGTCTTTTGGCTCACCCACTCTAAATGCTAAATCAAATCCTTCTGAGACAATATCGACAAGCCGATCATCTAAACGAAGTTCTACTTCCACTTGCGGAAAGCGCTTTTGGAAATCATTGATCACTGGTTGTAAATAACGCCGACCAATTAAAGTCGATGAGGTAATTTTTAATACGCCACGAGGTTCTAAGTGATAATTCTCTGCCATACGCAGGGTATCGCCGAGTAGGCTTCGCAACTCGTCCGCTTTTTTTATCATTTCAGCGCCTGCTGCGGTAAGTGAAAACGAACGGGTGGTTCGATTTAATAGCCTCACGCCAAGCTCATCTTCTAAACGACTAATTTGTTTAGAGATCACGGAACGATCAATGTTGCGTATTTCAGCAGCTTTAGCAAATGATCCCTGCTCAACCACTTCAAGCAGCATTAAGAGTCGGCTTGTTGTATCCATTATTGCACCATTGTGTCACTTTGATGCCATTTTGGCACTAATGAATTTAAAAATCTATTGTTTTTGTCAACAAGTATGTTCCGTATTATGTATCGCCTAATTAACAGGAGCGTCGTTATGAACAAACACTTAGTTGCTACAGCCTTATCTGTTGCATTAATTACTCTGACCGGTTGTGCTGAGGAAAGCACAGCGCAATCAGCACCCGCACAACAATACCAAGCTATTGATGTAGCCCAAGTCCTGGTTAAGCCTGTGCAAAGTTGGCATACCTATACAACGCGCTTAGAGTCACCGCAAAAAGTGGCATTAATGCCGCGCGTATCAGGCATTATTGAGCAAATTGAATTTAAAGAAGGGGATGCTGTTAAACAAGGTGATGTGTTATTTCGCCTTGATGATCGTTCATTTGCAGCCACGGTAGCTAGTTTACAAGCTCAGGTTAAAAGTGCACAAGCGGCTCTTGAGCAAGCAAAAAGCGAGGCATCACGTGCAGTGCGTCTAACTGAGCGTAAAGCCATTTCTACAGAGCAAGCGCAAGCACGTACTTCAACGTTACGTCAGCGTGAAGCACAACTTGCCGCACTTAAAGCGCAGCTTAAAGCCGCTGAGCTTGACTTAGAGTTTACCTCTGTGGTTTCACCTATTGATGGAATTATCTCTCGCGCAAACATCACTAAAGGTAACAACGTCCTTGCCGGGCAAAGCGTGCTCACTTCAATTGTTTCAAATGACAAAATGTATGCTTACTTTGATGTCGATGAACGCACTTGGAACAATGCATTTGATGATGTTACTGCATCAAGCAAGCAACCTGTCGTTATGCAAAAAGTAGGGCAGAGTGATTTTAATTACAACGGCCACATCAACTTTATAGATAACCAAATTAATGCTTCTACTGGCACATTACGTGTACGAGCGGTATTTGAAGATCGTAGTAACGAGCTACGCTCAGGCTCTTTTGCACGGATTAAATTGGCTGCCAATGCAATACGCGAAACCGTCATTATTCCAGATAGAGCTATTGGTACTGATTTAAAAAATCGTTTTGTTCTTACTGTGGGCGAAAATAATGTACTGCAATATAAATTGGTTACTGTAGGTGAGCGCTATGGCGCATTACGTGCCATTACCTCTGGCCTTAAACAAGGTGATGTGATTGCCGTGAATGGGCCAGCTCGCGTAGGACCTGGCATGCCAATATCACCAAATAAAGTGACAATTAATACCCAAGGTGTGGCATTTACACTCACTGCTAACCCTGCCGATTTAGTTGCTAAGCAATAAGGTTATTAAATGAAATTTTCACACTTTTTTATCCAGCGACCGATTTTTGCGGCCATGCTGTCGCTGATTATTTTGATTGCAGGTGGCATTTCTTTATTTCAGCTGCCAGTCAGTGAATACCCAGAAGTTGTGCCACCCACAGTGGTAGTGACAGCCAGTTACCCGGGCGCAAACCCAACGGTTATTGCACAAACAGTGGCAACACCGCTTGAACAAGAAATAAACGGTACTGAAAACATGCTATATATGTTTTCACAAGCGACCAGTGACGGGCGCATGACTTTAACCGTAACATTTGCCTTAGGGACGGATTTAGACCGTGCTCAAGTACAGGTGCAAAACCGAGTAAATAGTGCATTACCGAGGTTACCACAAGAGGTACAGCGTTTAGGGGTAGTTGCTGAAAAGTCATCACCCGATTTAACCATGGTGGTGCATTTATATTCACCCCAGAATAGCCATGATACGGCGTATTTATCAAATTATGCCGATTTAAACATTAAAGATGAAATAGCTCGTTTACCTGGCGTGGGTGATATTCAGTTATTTGGTGGTGGTAAATATGCTATGCGTGTGTGGTTAAATCCAGATGCATTAGCAGCACGTGAGCTTACAGCAACCGATGTTGTGGCTGCTTTGCGCTCGCAAAATCAGCAAGTTGCAGCGGGTAGCTTAGGTGCTCAACCAATCTCTAACGATAGCCAATTTCAAATTTTATTAAACGTGAAAGGCCGCCTAAATAGCATTGAAGAATTTAAGCAGGTCATTATTAAAGTAGGTGAGCAAGGGCAACTTACGCGTTTGTCAGATGTAGCGCGTGTTGACTTAGGCCAAGACTCGTACTCACTGCGTGCTGAACTTGATAATCAACCCGCATTGGCAATGCCAATATTTCAACGCCCGGGTTCAAATGCAATTGAGCTTTCAGATCAGGTCCGTGAAACCATGGCACGTTTATCGAAAGATTTTCCTGAAGGTGTTGAATACGACATTGTTTATGATCCAACTGTGTTTGTTCGTGGCTCTATTGATGCGGTAATAGCGACATTGCTTGAAGCAATCGCATTGGTTGTTATTGTAGTTATTGTATTTTTACAAACGTGGCGCGCATCTATTATTCCGCTTATAGCTGTGCCAGTTTCACTCATTGGTACCTTTGCTGTAATGCAATGGCTTGGTGTTTCTATTAATACCTTATCGCTATTTGGTTTAGTACTGGCTATAGGTATTGTGGTTGATGATGCGATTGTAGTGGTCGAAAATGTTGAACGAAATATAGAAAACGGCTTATCGCCGCTTGAAGCAACACGCGTTGCAATGACAGAGGTAACCGGCCCAATTATTGCGATTGCATTGGTATTGTGTGCGGTATTTATTCCAACGGCCTTTATTACTGGACTTTCTGGACAGTTTTATAAGCAATTTGCTTTAACCATAACTATTTCAACAGTTATTTCAGCGTTTAACTCACTGACATTGTCACCGGCGCTAGCAGCCTTATTGTTAAAATCGCACGACGCAAAACCAGATGCGTTTACCCGCTTATTAGATAAGTTATTTGGTCGCTGGTTATTCAAGCCATTTAATCGACTGTTTAACCGTGGTGCAACAGGGTATGAAAAGCTAGTACAAAAGCTTATTCGTATGAGCGTGGTGGTAATGGTTGCCTATGTTGCTTTAGTTGGCGGTACGATTAAGCTGTTTGACGCAGTACCTGGTGGCTTTATACCACAGCAAGATAAGCAATACTTAGTTGCCATTGCGCAGCTACCAGATGCAGCAAGCTTAGACAGAACTGAAGCGGTAGTAAAACAAATGCAGCAAATAGCGCTCGAGGTTCCTGGTGTTGCAAACACCGTGGCGTTCCCTGGTCTATCTGTAAATGGTTTTACTAATAGCCCTAACAGCGGCATTGTGTTTACACCATTGGCGCCTTTTGCAGAGCGTACCGATCCGAGTATGTCGGCTTCGGCTATTGCAGCGCAACTAAACCAGCGTTTTGCAGCTATTGATGAAGCGTTTGTGGCTGTATTTCCACCACCGCCCATTCAAGGCTTAGGCACCACCGGTGGCTTTAAACTGCAAATTGAAGATAGAGCTAACAAAGGCTTTGAAGCATTATTTAATAGCTTGCAATCAGTGATTGCCGCGGCGCAAAAAGATCCGGCGTTAATGGGGCTGTATTCAAGCTTTAGAATTCAAGTGCCGCAAATGGATATTGATATTGACCGCGAGCAAGCACTTATCCAAGGTATTGCGCTTGATGAAGTATTTAACTCATTGCAGATTTATTTAGGCTCAGTGTATGTAAACGACTTTAATATGTTTGGTCGTACCTACCAAGTAAATGCTCAAGCAGATGCTGAATTTAGGGTAGACCCAGAGCAAATACTAAACCTAAAAGTACGTAATCGTGCAGGTAATATGGTGCCACTAGGCTCAGTGCTTACGGTAACGCCAACTATAGGCCCTGATCGTGTTATGCACTACAACGGTTACCCAAGTGCTGAACTTAACGGCAGCCCAGCGCCAGGCTACAGCTCAGACCAAGCGCAAACAGCGATTGAAAATGTATTGGCGAAAACGCTACCTACTGGTATTGAATATGAGTGGACTGAGGTAACGTATCAGCAAGTACTTGCCGGCAATACTATGGTGTACGTGTTCCCACTGGTGGTATTGCTTGTGTTTATGGTACTGGCTGCACAGTATGAAAGCCTACGTTTACCATTGGCCATTATTTTAATTGTACCTATGACTATATTCTCTGCGTTATTAGGGGTGTGGTTTGTAGGCTCAGACAACAATATATTTACCCAAATAGCGTTAATTGTACTGGTGGCACTGGCCTCTAAAAACGCCATTTTAATGGTGGAATTTGCCAAAGATAAACACGACACTGGATTATCGCACCTTGAGGCTATGTTGGCAGCGTGCCGTATGCGTTTACGTCCTATTTTAATGACCTCAATTGCCTTTACCGCGGGTGTTATTCCGTTAGTGTTAGCAACCGGTGCCGGTGCTGAAATGCGTCATGCAATGGGTAACGCAGTATTCTCAGGTATGATTGGTGTGACTGTATTTGGGCTATTATTTACGCCAGTGTTTTACATGCTGGTGGTAAAAAAGCAGCGCGCTGAGGAGTCTTCAAATGACTAAATTACATTTAAACAAATTTAAAATGCCGGCATTTTTAGGCTCAGTGTTAGCGATTGCAGTGTTATCTGGCTGTGCGAGCAAAATAGATACAGCAGCTGAGCAACAACAAGTAAACGAGTTTGTTGCCCAAGCAATATCGGCAGAACAGTATGTTGGTGAAGATGAGCAAAACTGGTGGTACAAGTTAGGTTCAGCGCAATTAAACCAGCTTGTTAGTAACGCATTAGCTAATAACTACGACTTACAAACGAGTCAGTTAGTGCTTAAAAGTGCGTTGGCACGTATTGGTGAACAACAAGCACAATACTTACCGCAAGGCGGTGTTGAGGTTGGAGCTAAACGAAGTGGACTAGGCGATACCAATAACCGACAGTCAAGTGCAAATGTTGCACTTGACTGGCAGTTCGACTTATTTGGTCGAATAACTGCACTCGTTGATGCCGCAAATTCACAAGCTATGAGCCAAGCAGAGCAAGTTAGGCTATTACAAATTGAAGTTGTGTCATCTGTGGTTAAAGGGTTTGCCAGCTATCAGGGCAACCTGCAAAAGCAACAAATTATTGAAATGCAAATAGAAGCACTTGAACAAAGCATTCAAGTGCTGCAGGCGCAAGTAGATGAAGGTGTGGCAAATGAGCTTGATTTAAACCGCACCATGGCGCAACTTAGGCAGCAACAAGCGCTCATTCCGGCGATTGAATATGCTAAGTTTCGTGACTTATCTACGCTGGCGGTATTAAGTGCACAACCAACGCAATCACTGAGTATTAAAGATGAACGTGCTGTATTGAGCAAGGCATTTCAAGTGTCACTAGCAAAGCCAAATCAAGCGATTGCACTGCGGCCCGATATTAGCCGAGCATTATATGACTTTAGCCAAGCAAATAGTTTAAGTGTGGCAGCCAGTAAAGCTCTATTACCCGATATCAGCTTAAGTGGTTTTGCAGGCGTACTAAGTTTGGGCAGTAATGGTTTTAGCGACACCCAGCAGCAGTGGCAAGTTGCAACACAAGTACAATGGTCTTTATTGAGTTATCCTGCGTTGTTGGCTCAGCGTGATGCGCAGCAGTTTTTAAGTCAAGCTGCTTATACTGACTATCAACAAGTGGTGTTAAAAGCGATTAACGAGAGTGAACTTTCATTGCAATACTTGGTCAATCAAGCACAGCAATCGCGTTTTGCTGAGCAGCGGTATCAGTTTGCTAATAATGCATTTTTACAAGCACAAGCAATGTATGAAGAAGGGCAAATTCCTTACTTAGAGTTGTTAGATGCACGTCAGGATGTTTTAATAGCACAAGAAAATGCCGTTGATTCAACTATTTCATCGTTACTGGCTAAGGTAAATGCTTACCAGTCATTTAATGGACGATGGAGTTACGCGTTAAGTAATACTAACTAGTAGAGTTTTTGATGCCTAATACTGTAGTTACAAACCCAGATACTATTCCTTCATCTATGCAGGCTATTGCCTTAATAGAGCCTAGTGAGGATATTAACTTAACGGATATTCAATTACCTGTGCCTCAATGCACAGGTAATGAGCTGTTAGTAAAAGTGGAGTATGTTGGTTTAAATCCGGTGGATGCGCAATTTGCTAAATCTGGCTTTTGTTTATGGCAGTATCCGCATGTTTTAGGCTTGGATGCAGTGGGTGTAGTGGTTAAAGCGGGTAAAGGCGTATTTCCTGGCGTGGGTGAGCGTGTAATGTGGCACGCCAGTATTGGTGAGCAAGGGATATTGAGCGAATACGCAAAAGTGCCTAATTATGCAGTGTCTATCATTCCGCAGCAATTAGCCAGTGATAAGGCTGCTACTTTGCCCTGCGCCGGAATGGCAGCGCTTATCAGCTTAGATAAATTAGCCGTAACTGAGGGCGATACCCTCTTTGTTGAAGGCGGGGCAGGTGCTGTAGGTCAATTTGCTATTCAATTTGCAAAGCAGCGTGGTGCCGATGTATTTACAACCGCCTCCAAGCGTAACCACAAATTGGTTAAGCAGCTAGGGGCTGATGTAGTCTTTGATTACAACGACAAAACCTTATGTGACAAAATTCGCCGAGAGCTTGGCCCACAAGGATTTGATGCCGTTATTGATATTATGGGTGGGGAATCGACCATTCAAAATATCGAACTAATGCGTTTTTGCGGTCGTATTGCTTGTTTAAACCCACTGCCTAATTTTGAACAGCAGCTAATGTACCGTAGAGCACCCAATATTAGTATTGTATCCTTAGGTGGCGCGTGGTTAGCCAATAGCCTATGCGCGCAGCAGCGCATGAGTTTTATGGGTAATTTGTTGCTTGAAACGGTCTCTAATGGCGAAATAATTCCTCCAGAAGTATTAGCTGTTGATTTTAACGCAAAGGCTGTTTCTAGCGCATTAAATAAACAGCTTACAGGTGGTTTTACAGGTAAACAAGTGGTTAAAATAAGCTAGGTTTACTCACATTCCCATATTTAAAAAGCGCAGCCTAATTTTAGGCTGCGCTTTTTTGTTTCTACTTTATTACCAAATCTGTATTTACGGCGATATAAGTCTGAATTATTAAATTTTTTACAAAAAAAATAATAATTCAGCGTACAGTTGTAAGCCTTTTTATTTCAACAGTTTACGTTCAGGTAAAGAAAATAAATTGCAAAAACTGTTAATTAATTGAATAGAGTAATTGATCTAAACCGATTTTTATGACGTAATGTAGGTATTATTTATCTGGTCGGATGAGTTCGTTATGAGTTTACGTACAAAATTAAAAAAAGTATTACCAAGTATTTCAGTTACTGAGCAAGAAGCGCTAGACGCTGGCGATGTATGGCTAGAAGGGTCTATCTACCAAGGTAAACCAGATTTTAGCGCGCTACGCGATGTACCTGCGGCAAAATTAACCGCAGACGAACAAGCGTTTCTAGACGGTCCAGTACAAGAACTACTAGGCATGATTGATGATTCAGTCATTCAAAATGGTATTCATTTACCAAACGACATTTTAGAGTTTTTGAAAAAAGAGCGTTTCTTCTCGCTGATTATCCCTAAATCGTTTGGCGGTTTAGAGTTCAGCCCATACGCTAACTCAACAATTGTAGGTACTATCGCAACGAAAAGCTCAGCGGTTGCGGTAACTGTAATGGTACCAAACTCGTTAGGCCCGGGTGAGTTACTACTTCACTTCGGTACAGATGAGCAACAAGCACATTACTTACCACGTTTAGCAAATGGTACAGACATTCCATGTTTTGCATTAACCAGCCCAGAAGCAGGCTCTGATGCAGGCGGTATTCCTGATGTAGGTACCGTAACTAAAGGCATGTACAACGGTGAAGAAGTACTTGGCCTAGAAATTACATGGGACAAGCGCTACATTACACTCGCACCAATTGCTACTGTACTTGGTTTAGCGTTTAAAGTAGTTGATCCAGATGGTCTACTAGGTGGCAAAGAAAACCTAGGTATTACTTGTGCCCTTATTCCAAAAGAGCATCCTGGTGTAGAACTTGGTAACCGTCATGATCCTATGGGTATCCGTTTTTACAACGGTACTACACGTGGTAACAAAGTATTTGTACCAATGGACTTTATTATTGGTGGTCAGAAAAACATCGGTCGCGGTTGGCAAATGCTAGTTAGCTGTTTAGGCGCAGGTCGTGGTATTTCATTACCAGCATTGGGTGTAAGTACAGCACAAGTTGCATTTAAATCAGCTTCTGAGTACGCAGCAGTGCGTGAACAGTTTGGTTTATCAATTGGTCAATTTGAAGGTATTCAAGAAAAGCTAGCTGACATTGCAGGTAAAACATACCTACAAGAAGCAATGCGAGTATTAACAACTGAAGGTTTAGGCATGGGCTTAAAACCATCGGTAGTGACTGCAATCGCTAAATACCATATGACAGAGCTTGGTCGTGATGTACTTGACTCAGCAATGGATATTCAAGCGGGTAAAGCAATTCAGAATGGTCCTCAAAACACACTTGCTAGCGGTTATGTGGCGCAGCCAATTGCCATTACGGTAGAGGGCGCGAACATTCTTACTCGTAACCTGATGATCTTTGGTCAAGGTGTTATGCGTTGTCACCCATACTTACAATCTATGGTTGAGTCTATCCACAGCGATGACAAAAACGCAGATGCAGAATTTAACGGTATTTTACGTAAAACAATTGGTTACAGCACAGCAAACAGCTTACGTGCATTCCGCTTAGGTGTGCTACCGTTTACCGCGAGTGCAAACTCAGCATTACCAGAAGTACGTGACTACGAAAAAGCAGTGCAAAAACTATCAGCTAAATTAGCTGTATATGCTGACTTCTCGTTACTAGTACTTGGCGGTAAATTAAAGCAAGCTGAAATGCTTTCAGCACGTTTAGGCGATGTAATGAGCTTCTTGTATGCAGCTATGGCATCTATTAAGTATTACGAGCAAAAAGTAGCAAGCAGCGAGCGTGAGCAAGCGGCTCCTTACTTCCATTATGCGACTCGTTTTGCACTACAAAGTGCAGAAGAAGCATTGCACAAGTTCTTAGATAACTTCCCTGCAAGTGGTACTCGTAAGTTCATTCGTTTCATTACTATGAACTACTCAACTAAAATGCCAAAAATCAGCGATGATTTAATCCGTGAACTAGCAAAACAAGCTCAGCTTGATACGGCATTTAAAGCGCAAATCACGCATTTAGTTAAGCCAATTGAAGGTGATGGTCATCACATCAACGAACAAGCTTACAAAGCTAAAATGGCATCATTAGAGCTGTTAGCAAAAGTGAAAAAAGCGCTACGTGCTAAAACCTTCAAGCCGGGTACGCGTTTTTCAATCACACTTGAAAATGCACTTGCTGCAAAAGTAATTAACGACGCTGAATTTGTTCAGTTAAGTGATTACAATAAAAAGCGTGAAAAAGCGATTCGTGTTGATGAGTTCGACTTCGATATGAACATCCTAGACGACAACGCACAGCCAGTTAATCCGCTTAAAAGCGTGGTTAACCAATAAAATTCAATAATGCAAAGCGCCTGCAGTTTAGGCGCTTTTATTGATACAAAATTAGTGTGGAGTCCTGCTTGAGTAACATCAAGCGGGACTTTTTTATGGGTGTAATTCAAGCTCAGAGATAATGACGACTAATTTGATGGTACAGAACATTATTAAACGTTGTTTTAGTGTATTTTAACAATGGGTGGTAAATAAGCTACGTAATTACTTGTTTACATTAGAGTTGTTTAGTGGAATTATTGAGCGTATATAATATACGCTGTTTTGAGGGTTATAACTCCCAAAGTGGTGTTTAATGAGCTGTTATGTTTTAGGGAAAAATTATGATTTATACGACAACGGAAACTGTTCCAGGCAAGGAAATCGAAGCTGTATTGGGCATAGTCAATGGTAACATGGTTCAGTCTAAGCATGTTGGTCGAGATATCATGGCTGGTTTAAAAGGAATTGTGGGCGGCGAACTCAAAGGCTATACCGAGATGTTGATGGAAGCTCGAAATATAGCGGTAGAACGATTAATAGAAGATGCAAAAAAGTTAAATGCCGATGCAATAGTAGGAATACGATTTACAACTAGCTCAGTTACTGATGGTGCATCAGAAATATTAGTGTTTGGCACAGCAGTTAAACTTCGAACATAACAAACAATTTAAGCAGATTCGCAACGCGTGGTATTTTTGTGTTTTCTTCCAAAGCCAAGAAATGAGGACGCTTTCCTCTTTTCTGCACCGTATTAATAAAAGAACAGCTTGCCTAAAAGTTTAAAGCTGGCAATGAGTTACATGATTTGTAATTAATATTAAAAATAATTAAGGGGACATGAATTGCTCATAAAAAGAGGAAAGTGTCCTTTGATAAAGTTGTTATACGCTAATCGTTAGCATCATGGTATTCAACTCAACTCTCGGAATTTTTTTGGAAAATTATGTTTTTTAGTGAAATATATATTGATAATTTTAAAACCCTAAGAAAAGTAAGAATTAAACTAAATAAAGAGTTGAATGTATTTACTGGTACAAATAATGCTGGAAAAACAACTATTCTTGAAGCCTTAGCACTTTGGAACGAATGCTTTAGAACTCTTATTGTGAAAGCAAAAAAAGCGGATAAGCAGAACAAAATTCATTTGGGAGATTTTCGTTTAGGTAAAAAAAATAATAATTATATCGATCATCGTTCAATAACCTCTGTCCGTACTTCAAGATATGAAGATATTTTTTATGAAATGGATAAAAATAATCAAATTGTGATATCTGTTAAATTAATTGGTCAAGATTTTGAGCTTGTAATTCCAATTCGGATCAGACAAGCAAATGGTGGTAATTATCTAATATATATAGATAATCATGACAATTTCGATTTTGAAACTTTCAACTCAAACTTAAGTTTACCTACACCGTTCTCTGCCATTTATGCATCACCTGTCGCCGCACTTGTTTCCGATGAAAAGTATGTTACTCCACCTCAAGTAATTCAACAGATTCTCTCTAGGAAATCATTTTTAGTATTAAGAAACAGGATTGCGAAATTACAAAACAGCCAAAATTTCTCAAGTTTTGAGAATGATGTTTCGTACATACTATTTGAGTCAGAGCATTCAGTATCCTTTGAGGTTATTGGAAATATATATAGTGATGTAAAGGTTAGTGTTAATGTTGATTTTGGAAATCAAGATACAGCGAAGGATATCTCTCTACTGGGCAGTGGTACTCTGCAAATAATTGAGTTAATGCTAGCAATTCATGAGGACCGGTCCGATCTTAACCTTATTATGTTAGATGAACCTGATTCGCATATACACAGAGATATCCAAAAAAGATTAATAGATGTGTTAGTTAGAAACTCACTAAAGGCACAAGTATTTTTAACAACCCATAATGAAAGTTTAATTAGGGCAACTCAGCCTAAAAACATATTTCACATAAGTAACTCAGGTGATGGGCTGACTGAATTAGAAATTAAGCCAATAACTGAGAATAACCCAGTTAGCTTGAAAGTAGGAATTCAACCATCAGGTAAATCAAAGGTTATAAAAGCACTTGGAAATAGTGACTCTCTAGATATACTAGATTGTTTAGAAGCTAAAAAAATTGTTTTCGTTGAAGGTGAAGATGATGCTTTATATATCAGAAATATATATGAAAAGGTATCAAATAAGACTCTTGATGATTATGTTTTTTGGTCGCTGAATGGCTTAGATACATTTATAGACTGTATCAATCATTATAAAGGATTTTTTCAAGTCATTGCTAATGGGCATAACTTATGGGACAAATCTATTTCAATAATCGATGCTGATTACATGACAAGTGATCAACGAGTTAAGCTTGTTACTCAATTGAATACAAAAATTAAGTTGCCAAGCTTTATATGGGGGGAATATACAATTGAAGGGTCTTTACTTTCTAACCCAACAGTAATAAAGGAACTTGTATATCGTGTGTTCATGGAAAAAGCAATCGATATTGAAAAATCAGTAATATTTGATGGCATTACACAAGTAATCAATAAACATTGCGAGCTTATGTTGGAACTTTTGAATTCGGATTGTAACTTTCAAAAGAAAATTACGGGGCAGATGCTCAATAGAAATCAAAAATGGGAAGAGAGTGTTGGGATAAAGAATCTATTTTCAGGTGGTGGGCATAATTACCTCATCGATTATCAATGTTATGCTCGCCCGTTATTACAACAAAATAATATGTGTCACATCATGACAAAAGATGACCTCGAAATATTAGTTGGGGATATATTTAAACACTTTAATGTTGAGATAGATTATTCACCACTTCCTGCATTTGAGTTTTTATTGAAATATTATGATAACTCCCTTGACGTGCCATCTTGGAAAAAGATGGTTCAATTCATTGAGAGCGTATAATAAGTTGCTTAAATAGAATAAAAGCAGTTGGCCATCGCTTCGCGATTATAGCCAACCATTCATCTGCTTAGCAGGGCGTTATATTTACAGAAGGATTTTATATATGTGGCAAGCAAGACGCAGTTATTTAGATGGTTACGAAGCAAAGCCATTTAATTCAAATACGGATGATAGTCAGGCTCAAAGAGATAGGGCTAGAATCATTCATTCCTCTTCATTTAGGAGATTACAGTCAAAGACGCAAGTTTTAGGAATCGGTGAAAGTGACTTTTACAGAACACGACTAACTCATTCATTAGAAGTCGCCCAGATTGGCTCTGGAATTTGTGAGCACTTACGAGAAAAGTATAAAGATAGAGAAGATTACCTTGAGTGGATTCCAACACTAAGCCAGATTGAAGCAATTTGTTTAGCTCACGATATAGGCCATCCTCCATTTGGACATGGCGGAGAAGTCGCTCTGAACTTCTATATGAACGATCAAGGTGGTTTTGAAGGTAATGGGCAAACATTAAGAATTGTTAGTAAACTAGGTGAGTACTCGCCAGATTGTGGTTTAGACCTAACTCGTAGAACAATGTTGGGGCTACTAAAATATCCAGTATTACATAAAGAAGTGGCTGATTACTCCAGCATATGTGGTTGTAAAACTAAGATTAATATTGATGGCTATAAACCACCCAAATGTATCCATGATGATGATAGTGATACTTTAAATTGGATTCTTGATGGAATTCCTGAAAATGATCAATTGCTATTTCGAACACTAACAGAAAAAGAGGATGGTGTTTCTAAAGCACAGTTTAAAGGTTTTGACACATCAATAATGGAATTGGCTGATGACATTTCTTATGGCGTTCATGACTTAGAAGATGCATTGGCTCTAAAGTTAGTTACTTTTAAACAATGGAATGATGAAGTTATAACAAAGATGGGAAGTGGCAATGTCATATATAATGATATTGATTTCTTTAATGAAAAGCTATTTTCAGAATCGAATAAAGACCGCAAGCATGCAATTAGTAAGTTAATTGGTTATTTTATACCTAGCATTGAGGTATACGAAAAGACCGAGTTTGAAACGCCATTGCTTAAATATCAGGTGAAAATGTCTGACGAAGCAAAATCATTACTTAAACTATTAAAGAAGTTCGTATTCAAGAATGTAATAAAAAGACCAGAAGTTCAAACTCTAGAGTATAAAGGGCAACAAATGGTTCTTAGTTTGTTTGAAGTTCTTCAAGAAAATCCCAAACGTTTACTTCCTACATCTACTTATAAAAAGTATCTAGATACAACGAATAAAAAACGAGTAATATGTGACTATATTTCAGGTATGACCGATAGTTATGCTACTAAGTTGTATCACAAGCTGTTCAGTCCTGATATGGGATCTATCTTTGATCGAATGTAAATATAACAAACTGTTTAAGAGTGATTCGCAACGCATGGCATTTTTACTATGCGTTGGTTTTAGTGTTTAAGGTGGTATGCGGCGGCTTTATATTGCGTTGCTCACACCTTAACAGGGCGTTATGTTCTTTGGAGGTCAATTGGAAGATTTAGTGTTAATCTTAAACATTGTTGTGGTGGTATCCATATCCATCTGTGGCTTTCTTATTAGAAACTACTTTCCCAAGTATCTATCTGAAAAAGCCAAAAACTTAGCGACAAAAGAAGATATTGGGCAGATTACAGACCAAGTAGAATCTATTAAACGTCAGCATGCTGTTGAACTTGAAAAGATCAAGACGGAACTAAATGTGAAAGGTGCTCTACGTCAGTCATTTAAATCTAAGAGTTTGGACGCGCTGACTGCAATTGATGAGTTACTCGTAGAAATTCATCTATACAGTTGGAAACAACTCGCAGAACGATCACCAAATGAACATTACGTCTGGAGTAATGTCGACACTTTAGCCGACAATCGATATTTTCATTATTATCGCGTCGCTATAGATAAAGTTAAAATGGTTCACGGTCTTTACCTTACTTCAGTTGCAAAGCAAGCTTTGTCAGACTTATCTCAATCTATAGGTATGCTATCTAGTATGGAACTTGCTCTCAGTAATGATCCTGACGAAGCAATTTTAGAATCAGCAGTCTCAGGTTATTCGTCAGCTATTGATTCTGTCGAAAAGTGCAGAAAGAAACTAATACACGAGCTTGGAGTACAAAGCTAACAGAGTATTTAAGAGTGATTCCAACGCTTGGTAGTTTAGTTTCGCTCAAGTATAGCCAAGAGCTGCTCATCCCTTAACAGAGCGTTAGCTGTTTTTTTTAGCTGAGTTAATTAAATCAATAATGGAGATATAAATATGGAAATTAATCATTCAAGCAAATCCTTACTTAATTTTTTGATCCCTTTCTTAACTGCGTATTTCGTGTCAAAGGGTTTATTTTATTTGTTCTCTTTTGAGTATTCTATATTTTCAGATGCTTTTGATATTCAAAAACTACTAATTGATATTAGCGTCTTTGGGGTGTTATTTTATATTGGTTCAATTGGTGCTAAGCACCTACAAGTACTAAAAGAAAGTAAAACAGACACCCATCTTAAACTTTGTACTTTCAATGTTTTCAAACCATGCTTTAGGTAATATAAATAACAAGCAGGATGTGCCTAGCAATTGCAAGAAAACGGCAGGTTAGTTTTGCTATTAACAGTGTATTTCATGTTGTGCGCGAAGGGCGTTTTTATTAAGAGCTTTTATTTAAAACACCGTCTAATGTTAAACTAACTAAAATTTAGCAACCTAATATGGCTATGTCTTTTTATCTTCCATTACTTACCCCGTATTTTGAACGTATAGCTATTGGCGAAACCCTAACCTCACTTTGGAGTGGCTGTGGTCAAATTGTGAAGTGCCAACTTGATGAGCAAGCCTGTGTTATTAAAGCGATTAAAGTACCCGATCACATTAATCACCCTAAAATTAAACAAAGCAACTTTGCACTTAATAGAAAGCGTGACTCTTACCACGTTGAATATACGTTTTATCAGCAATTTAGCCATAAATTGCCTAAGCAAGCAGCAAGTATTGAATGCATTAAAGCAATCAACAAGGGCGATGAGTTTGCCTTGGTGTTTAAAGATTTTTCAAAGCAGGGGTACAGCCAAGCAACCACCGAGGATATAAAAGCCATATTAAAGTGGTTGGCACATTTTCATGCCTTTCATTTAAATACAAAGTTTGATGGTTTATGGGCGCAAGGAAGCTATTGGCATTTGGGTACACGTCCTGATGAATTTAATAACTTACCTGAAAAGTCCGATATTAAACAGGCTGCATCTCTGTTAAACGGCGCATTAAAGCAGTGTAATTATAAAACATTAATTCATGGTGATGCCAAGCTTGCTAATTTTGCCGCTAATAGCCAAGGCAATATACGCGGTTACGATTTCCAATATGTGGGTGCGGGTGTTGGGGTGGTCGATGTAATGTATTTTATGACCAGTTGTATGGATGAATCTGAGCTTCATAAACACGCACAGAGCTACCTTGATTATTATTTTAGCCAATTGAAGCAAGCTCTGAGTGACTATCAACCACACATTAATGCTGATGATGTTGTTACACAATGGGCTCATTTATGGCCAGTGGCATGGGCAGACTTTTATCGGTTTTTACTTGGGTGGAGCCCCGAGCACAAAAAAGTTAACAGCTACATGCATGATCAGGTAAATAATTGGTTAGCGAGTAACAACTCATAAACACAAAAATCTTTATAGTTGTGGCTAAATTAAATATTTTGGCACGAACTATAAAATCAAGACTAAAATTAACAGTCAAACGGCCTGTTTTAATATAAAATACGTCAAATTTTTTATCACTAGGTTTATTACTATGGCTATTCACGTTATTTCTCATCCCCTTGTTCAACATAAGTTAGGTTTAATGCGCGCGCATGGAATTAGCACGAAAAGTTTTCGCGAGTTGTGTTCAGAAGTGGGCACATTATTAACTTACGAAGCCACTAAAAACCTAGAATTAGAAGATAACGAAATTACAGGTTGGGACGGTAATAAACTTAAAGTTGAGCACATTAAGGGTAAAAAAATTACCGTGGTGCCAATTTTACGTGCGGGCCTTGGGATGATGGACGGCGTAATGTCATTACTCCCTGCGGCTAAAGTGAGTGTAGTGGGTTTAGAGCGCAACGAAGAAACGCTTGAGCCAGTACCCTACTTTGAAAAACTAGTGGGTAATATTGATGAGCGTTTAAGCTTAGTGATTGACCCAATGCTGGCTACTGGTGGTTCTATGATCGCCACCATTGATATGCTTAAAAAAGCAGGCTGTAAAGACATTAAAGTAATCGTACTGGTTGCTGCACCTGAGGGCGTTGAAAAAACATTAGCCGCTCACCCAGATGTAGAGATTTTTACTGCCTCAGTTGATAGCCATTTAAATGAAAAAGGCTACATTATCCCAGGGCTTGGCGATGCAGGTGACAAAATTTTTGGTACGGTTTACTAAGGTTTAGCAGTGCAAAATAATTCTACATTTTCTATAAAAACTATTCTAACCGGTGCCCAAATGCTGTTTGTTGCATTTGGTGCGTTGGTACTAGTGCCTATTTTAACCGGCCTAGATCCTAGCGTTGCGTTGTTTACCGCTGGTTTAGGTACTTTGTTGTTTCAATTTGTGACTAAAGGCCAAGTGCCTATCTTTTTAGCGTCGTCATTTGCGTTTATTGCACCCATTATTGCCTCAGTGCAAATGTGGGGCATACCGGCCACGATGGGTGGTTTAATGGCGGCGGGCTTTACTTATATGCTATTAAGTTTATTGGTGAAGTTTAAAGGTACAAAAACCTTACATAAAATTTTGCCGCCAATTGTGGTAGGCCCAGTGATTATGGTAATTGGTCTAGCGCTTGCGCCTGCGGCGGTTAATATGGCCATGGGTAAAAGTGGCGATGGTGGCACACAAATTATTGCCTACGACAGCGCTATTATTATCTCTATGTTCTCATTGCTCGTTACTTTAGTGTTTGCCGTGTGGGGTAAAGGGGTATTTAAATTAATACCTATTTTAGCCGGTGTTGTTGCCGGTTACACGCTATCGTTATTTATGGGTATAGTGCAATTTGAAGCCGTAAGTAATGCGCAGTGGTTAGCTGTGCCAAACTTTGTGTTACCAGAGTTTAAATGGCAAGCCATATTATTTATGGTGCCGGTGGCAATTGCGCCTGCTATTGAACACATTGGCGACATGATGGCAATTAGCCAAGTTACAAAAAAAGACTATTTGAAAAAACCAGGACTACATCGCACCTTATTTGGTGATGGTTTAGCCACGTCTGCCGCATCCTTATTTGGCGGCCCACCGAACACCACTTACTCAGAGGTAACCGGTGCGGTAATGCTTACTAAAAACTTTAACCCTAAAGTAATGATGTGGACTGCCATTATCGCAATTTGCTTAGCATTTGTTGCTAAAATGGGCGCTAGTTTGCAAACCATTCCGGTGCCAGTAATGGGCGGAATAATGATTTTATTATTTGGCTCTATTGCGGTTATTGGTTTAAACACCTTAGTTAAATCGGGCGATGACTTAAGTGAACCGCGTAATTTAAGTATTGTGGCACTTATTTTAATTTGTGGTATTGGTGGTATGTACATAGGTAGTAGTGAGTTCAGCCTAGAAGGTGTGAGCTTATGTGCTATTTTAGGCATAGTATTAAACTTAGTATTACCCAAAGCACAGAGCAACCAGAGTTAAGTTTGCACTGTGGTTAAAAATATTGCACCAAAAAAGCGCATTTTAAATGCGCTTTTTTTTTAACCTACTAAAAAGTAACAATAAATAATATTGGTCTAGTAACTGCATTTCCTTAGTCATACCCTATAGTTGACTCAGGGATTGTTATATGGAGACCAAGAGTGTGGATATAAATGCTTTTTTAGTAAAACACCAACTGCCATTGAAATATCAGTATATTAGCGAGCAGTATTTTTCTGCTATTGCGCAGGACATTCTAACCAGTAAAAAAACAGCCCCTATATTTGTCGCAATTAATGGCTGCCAAGGCTCAGGAAAAACCACACTTGGTGATTATTTAGTAACTTGGTTTAGCCAAAATACCCACCTAAACTGTGTTGCGCTTTCTATTGATGACTTTTATTTATCAACTCAAAAACGCCAACAGTTAGCGCAAGATGTGCATTGTTTATTCGCCACTAGAGGCGTTCCGGGTACACATGATGTTGCGCTGATGGATAACACCATTAGCCGTTTATTAAATACTGAAGTAAATGTACCGCTGCCGCGTTTTGATAAGCAACAAGATGAACCCGTAGCAAAAAATAAATGGTTAACTAATAGTCAGCCGATCGATGTTGTTATTTTAGAAGGGTGGTGTGTAGCCAGTGAACCACAGCAGCCTTTTACTTTAGTTGAGCCTATTAACGAGCTAGAAAAATCATACGATCAACAAGGGTTATGGCGTCGCTGTATTAACAGCTGTTTAGCCAATGAATATAAAACCGTTTTTGATAAAATCGATTACACAATTATGCTCAAAGCCCCGAGTTTTGATGATGTGTTTGCGTGGCGCCAAGAGCAAGAACACAAGTTAATTGCCAAACAAGGGCAGGGCGCAGGCACTATGACTGATGAGCAGTTATTGTGGTTTATTTCTCATTTTGAACGCATCACGCGTGAAAACCTCAACACCCTTAGTGCTAAAGCAAATGCACTTATAGAGCTCGATAGTAATCGAGATGTAACTGCGATGGTGCTTACAAGCGATAGTATTGTACAACCTATCATTTTTACCGATTTAGATGGCACATTACTCAATCACAGAGATTACAACACCGATGCGGTAGATACCTTATTACAAGAGCTGCAATACAGCGGTGTACCTGTGGTATTTAATACCAGCAAAACATTTAGTGAAGTAGTGGCACTGCAACAAGCGCTTAATATTACACAGCCTTTCATTGTTGAAAATGGCTCGGCTGTTTATATTCCTAAAAATTATTTTAATCTCAGGCCAATTGGCTGCAGCGAATACCAAGGCTACTGGTGTTACTCGTTTGCTGCACCCATTAGCAATTTATGGACTGATTTAAAACGCTTAAAAAAAGACTACGGCGACCAATATAGTTTGTTTAGTGAGCTGACCAGTGAGCAGGTAATGAAAATGACAGGATTAAACCAGCTACAAGCAACGCAAGCACAAACCCGTCAATACTCAGATCCGCTCTACTGGCATGGCGATGAGCAGCAACTAAATGAATTTATCAATGCGATATCAGTATATGGCTACGAGGTTAAAGTAGGCGGGCGCTTTGTTCACATTGGAAAAAATACCGATAAAAGCATGGCTCAGCAATGGTTAGTGCAGCAGTTTAATACGCAGTTTACTAAAGCGCTGAGCATTATTGCGCTAGGGGATAGTGAAAACGATAAGCAAATGCTAGAAGAGGCTGATATCGCCATCATCATTACCAATCCAGAGAGTAAAAAGCCAGTTAAATTAACCTATAACAAAGCGCGCTATTCTCAATTGCCGGCACCGCTAGGCTGGGTTGAAGAAATTACAGCACTACCTTGTATTAACAGTATTTTACCCAGTTCTGAGGAGTATAGTTTACATGGCTGATTTTTATCAAAATGGCATTATTACAACACTACATAACATTGCCAATAGACCCGTAGACGATTTAGAAAAAGAGTTACTTGGCTTTAGTAAACAGCGACCAATGGGGCTTATATTGCCTTCATTATTTAGTGAGTTAGAAGGCCCTGCTTTACAAAATATTGTTAAAGAGCTGCAACAAGTACCGTATTTATCGCAAATAACTATAGGCTTAGACAGAGCCGACGAAAGCCAGTATCGCTATGCATTGAACTTTTTTAAATCGCTTGATCAAAACCATAAAGTGTTGTGGAACGATGGCCCACGTTTGCAGGCGCTCGATAAAGAGCTTCAAGCTTTAGGTGTGGCGCCACGCGAGCTCGGTAAAGGCCGTAATGTGTGGTATTGCATGGGCTATAAACTCGCTACCGCGGAGGTTGAGTCAATAGCACTACATGATTGCGATATTTTAACTTATGACCGAGGCTTATTAGCGCGATTAATTTATCCCGTTGCACATCCTCGATTTAACTATGAATTTTGTAAAGGCTTTTACCCGCGTACTGCCAATGGAAAAATAAATGGTCGAGTATCGCGTTTACTGGTTACTCCGTTATTACGCTCGTTTAAAACCATATTAGGCAGCAGAGACTACCTTGAGTATATGGACTCGTTTCGTTACCCATTAGCCGGTGAATTTTCGTTTAGACGCGATGTATTAAACGATATTCGTATTCCTAGTGACTGGGGATTAGAAATTGGCGTATTAAGCGAGATGTACCGTAATTACTCCCATAACCGCTTATGCCAAGTTGATATTGCCGATAACTACGATCATAAACACCAAGAATTATCGCTGGACGACCAAACTGCTGGCCTTTCTAAAATGTCTATTGATATAACCAAAGCGTTATTTAGAAAGCTAGCGACCCAGGGGGTTACCTTTACCAGCGAGACCATTCGCTCATTAAAAGCGACTTATTACCGCATTGGTTTAGACTTTATTGAAACCTATCATAATGATGCGTTAATGAACGGCTTAACACTTGATATTCACCAAGAAGAAAAAGCGGTAGAAATGTTTGCACAAAATATTATGAATGCTGGCCAACACTTTTTAGAAAACCCAATGGAAGCGCCATTTGTGCCGAGTTGGAACCGTGTAGCTTCGGCGATGCCCGATGTACTAGATCGATTAAAAGAAGCCGTTGAGCTTGATAACGAACAATACAGTTAAATTGGTATACTTAAACGAGGCGCCTGTGGACATAATTAGGGAACAGTTTTTTCAACGAGTCGAACAACATTTACATACTATTTATCAAGGGGTTGAGTTACCTATGTCGGTAGCTGAGTTGGCTGAAGAATTAATCACCTTGATACTAGGTAATAACCCACTTCGCGATCCCACGCCGCACACTAATCGCTGGGATGAACAAGATATTGTTTTAATTGCCTATGGCGATTCTATTATAAATCATGAAGACAGTGAGTTAGCAGTTGGAACTCCCCTAGAGGCGCCGTTAAAAACTTTGCATCGCTTTATAAAAGAGCAGTGCGATCACCAGCTTAATGCACTGCATATTTTACCTTTTTATCCGTACAGCTCAGATGAAGGATTTGCGGTAATGAACTATGCGCAAGTTAATGAAGCGCTTGGTGACTGGCAAGACATAAATGCGATTGCCAACGATGTAAAGTTAATGGCTGATTTAGTGATTAATCATTGTTCTAGCCGAAGCCTTTGGTTTGAAAACTTTTTAACCGATACTCACCCAGGGAAAGACTACTTTAAAACAGCCAGTTTAACTGATGATTTAAGCCAAGTAGTGCGCCCACGAACCTCGCCATTATTACATACGGTAGCCACAGCAAGCGGTGATAAGCATGTATGGTGTACATTTAGTCATGATCAGGTGGATTTTAATTTTGAAAACCCTGAGGTTTTAAAAGAGTTTGTTGGCATTATTCGCCACTATTTAGATAACTGTATTCGCCTATTTCGCCTTGATGCTGTGGCCTTTTTATGGAAAAAACTCAACACCAGTTGTATAAACTTGCCACAAACTCATGAAGTGGTGCGTTTACTGCGAACGCTGATTGAGCATGCTGAGCCCAGTGTGGTGATTATTACCGAAACCAATATTCCTAATCAAGAAAACCTATCTTACTTTGGTAATGCCAACGAAGCGCATGCAATTTATAACTTTGCTTTGCCGCCGTTGTTATTGCATACCTTACTTAGTGGTGATAGTACGGCGCTTAAGCACTGGATGATGAGCATGCCGCCAGCGCAAAACGGTACCGCATATTTTAATTTTATAGCCTCTCATGATGGTATTGGTTTGAGGCCAATTGAAGGCTTATTACAACCGAGTGAAGTTGCTTCGTTAGTAAGCACGACCATGCAATTTGGGGGACGTGTTTCAATGCGCACTAGTCACGATGGCACGCATACCCCTTATGAGCTAAATATTGCCTTATTTGATGCCTTACAAGGGACGCACAATGGCGCAGATAAATATGGGCTTGAGCGTTTTTTGTGTGCCCATGCCATTATGTTTGCAATGGAAGGAATACCGGGGCTATATATACATAGTTTACTTGGTACAACTAATGACTATGAGCGTTTTGAAAATTCGCAGCACAATCGCGCAATTAATCGTCATCGCTGGCAAGAATCAAAATTATTAGCGGCTATTGAAGAAAAATACAGCCACCATCACCAGGTGTTCAAGGGAATAAAACAGTTATTATCAGTGCGTAAAAGACAAGCTGCATTCCATCCTAATGCTACACAATTTACTTTGCACTTAGGAGAGGGGTTATTTGGTTTTTGGCGACAAAGTATAGACCGCCAACAAAGTATTTTTTGTGTTTATAATATTAGCAGTCAGCCACAAAGCTTAACCTTAGCCGACTTAAACTTAATAAATACCCAGCAATGGGTTGAGCTAATTTCTAATACAACACTCGATGACGCGTTACAAACCATGCAGTTAGCACCCTATCAAACGCTTTGGCTATCTAATAAGGCATAAATAACGCAAACAATTACATTCAGAGTTTTAAATAAAGTAACCGCACTGTAAAGGGGCTTTACAGTGCTATTGCTTAAGCGCTAAAAGTAGATTTTCTATGGTAAATTTATGCCAGTCAGCGCGTGTTTTACTAAACTGTATAAAGTTTATTTCTGCTAGACCTGTTGTATTTATCGCCTTATATAAGGGGGTGTTTTCATCAGTAAGTGGGTCAAAAATATCAGCTGAACGATGAAGCAAAGGACTAAGTTTTGGTTGCGTATGGTTGTCGAACAGATTAACCAGAGCATAAGCACCTAACAAAACATGACCTCCTATAGATACATCAAGCTCTGAACCATTATTAGGTGGAACCTCCCAGTTAATACCGCCCACAATAACCTGAGATTGCATGTTTAGCTGTTTTAATGCCCTTTTTGCGCCAAAAGCAATGGCATCATTCGCACACCAAATAATGTTAATTTCAGGAGCTTGATGCATATACGCCAAAGTTTTTGTAAACCCTTCTTGTTCAGACCAATTGGCAACCTCTTTAGCGATTAAAGTAACTTGCGGCGTTTGCGCTAAAAAATCCATTAACCCTTGAGTGCGCATAATAGAAGCAGGCGTTGCATAGTCGCCTAATAACGCCAATATATGTGCGCTAGTTGTTGTTTTATTGGTAAACTTTTTATAAAGCTGCTGCATCAATGATTTACCTGCAACGCGATTATTTGGGGTAATACTACCGACTATGTTAGTGCCATTTTTACGTAACATATCGAGTGACGCAGGCGAGGGGCGATTTAATAAAAAGTAAATAGGGACATGTTTACTGTCTATTTTAGAGAGGTACTTACTGGTAACATTTTTTTCGTTTACGAGGATCAGATAATCGGGCTTATCATTTATAGCCTGCTGAATAAGCTCTTTCATTAAAATATGATTTCGGTTTGCGTATTTTGTCGTTAATGTAACATCTAAATCAGTGGCTGCATTTTGCATGATTTTAGAAACATCAAACCAAAAGTTTCCTGTGTTGTTTTGTGCATTTTCAGTATTAGAAAAACCAGGGTTAATAAATATGACTTCTAGGGCATGAGCACTATAACTACTCAACAGAATGCAGGTAAACGTTAGCAGGCGGTATAATTTAAACAAGGACATACATTTCTCTGTAAACTTTTTAAAGCCCAACTTTATCCTTGTGCAAGTGCTCCGTGTGACATCTAGGCGTTATGCTATATAATACCTCAGTAAGTTTAGTATGTATGCAACAATTATTTTTTAGGATGTATTAATGAAAGCAGTTTTGTTGTTAATGGTATTAATATTTAGTCAAACAGTTGCCGCAAATGAAATGAGCGACTTAGAAAAGACCATGAAAAACATTGGGCTTGCTTATAAACAAAGTGTTGAAGCAACCCAGTTAGCAGAATTTAATGGCGCTATCGATGAATTTATTAAATTGATAGAGCAAAGTAAGCAAGCCAAGTTTTATAAAGAAGCTGAAAAGTCGGTGCAAGGGTTAGATAAGGTGCTGATTCAAGCCCAGTTAGCCAAAAAAGTAGCGAACGAGCAGGGGCTTGAGTCGGCAAAAAAACCACTTAAGGCGATTGATAATTTGCGCAAAAAATATCACGAATTACACGAGCCTCCAGGCTTTTTTGAATTATTGTTTGGAAAATAAGGATTAGTAATGGAAATTTCGGTTTCAATGTTAGATGGTCAAAAATTAAGTGCTAAGTTTGGTGAGCATGAAGTTATAAGCGCCCAAAGCATAAACGCTGGTGGTGATGCAGAACATCCAGAACCGTTTGACTATTTTTTAGTAAGCATGGTGTTGTGTGCTGGTTTTTATGCGCGTAAATTTTGTCAGCAAAGAGAGATCTCGACCGAGGGGATGACACTGACACAAAATAACGAAAATGTAGATGAAAACGGTAAGAAGCTTTTTTCAATCGAAATTGGCTTGCCAGAAGGTTTCCCAGCTAAATATAAAAAAGCGCTGATTGCTGCGGTGAATACATGTACCGTGAAAAAGGTTATTCAAGCAGTGCCTGAGTTTTCTGTTGTAGTTAAATAAACAGACCCTAATAATAATGCCGAGTATAAACTCGGCATTATTTTATCTTGCTACTTTTTCTTCATACCCTGCACAGCTTTAAATCTAGGGTTATCTTTACATATCACGAATACTCGCCCTTTGCGCTTTACAATTTGACAACCTGGTCGTTGTTTTGCACTTTTTAATGAACTTAAAACTTTCATTTGCTTTCCTTTTTAGCTGTAGAGAGGTTTTTAAACCGACGATTAAATTGCGCAACGCGTCCATCAGTAGCGAGCGTTTTTTGTTTGCCTGTATAAAATGGATGTGAGTCACTTGAGACATCAATAGGAACATAAGGATATGTTTTACCCTCAATTTCTATAGTGCGATTGGTTTTAATGGTTGAACCAATAATAAAGTAAGAATCAGCTGCAGTATCATGAAAAGCAACCACATGGTAATCAGGGTGAATATTGGGCTTCATAAAATGCCTTTAGTGTTATGTGATAGTATATCATTTAATTTAACGTATTTATTTTCCCTTTGCAAATCATTTTAAATAGCCTTAAACGCAGTGTAATTGCTGCGTATTTGCACAAACTAGTCAAAAAATAAGCACTTAGATCAAAAGTACTGGCTATTAGTATTTAGGCTGCTATAACTAGACTCAGCGAACAAAAATAATAAAAATTTAATAACGTTAATAGAGGTAGTTTTATGAGTGACGCTCAGGCACAACAAGACCAAATCGACCAAGGAGTCATGGATACTCTCAGAGAGCGTGACCACAGTATATTGGCTAAACAAGTTGATTCGTTAGGGTGTTCTCATAACGACATCATTGAATTACTTGCTCATTATTTAGCATTAAGCGAACAAGAAGATGATGAATTATTTGACGATTGGTTTGACGCGCTTTCAAAAGAGCAACACACCGTATTAAAAGTATTTGAAGTTTATCGTGGGCAGTACGAGCACCAGAACTAATCCGTTTGGTTGTAATAGCCATTTTATTTAAGATGATGCCGGCTGCTAAAGATGTAATTTAATGTTAACAAAAGTGTGTGTTTTTATCCCTAAGCAAAATAAATAATCACACTTTTTAATACAATAGCATGTACTTTTTCTCTTGATGATTTTTCATCTAACTAATTGATGTATAAAGCTTTGCAATGAGTTAAACTTATTTATATAAACAGTAGTCCTCACTATGTTTAATAAATATACTACTTTTATTGGGTGAACAAAGAAAAGGATCATTCTAATGCCGCACTTAAATGAAATACGCAAAAGAAACAACGTCAAAATAATTGGCAAGGGTGATAAAACCTTGGTTTTGGCTCACGGATTTGGTTGTGACCAAAATATGTGGCGGTTTGTTACTCCAGTGCTTGAGCAACATTTTACTTTAGTGCTGTTTGATTATGTAGGCTCTGGTAAGTCTGATATTTCTCAATACAACAAAAAGCGTTATTCAACCCTTGATGGCTATGCCAAAGATGTACTTGAGATATGTGACGCACTTGATCTTAGCGATGTGACTTTTATAGGTCACTCTGTTAGCGCAACAATTGGGGCACTTGCCGCCATTGAGCAGCCAGAGTTATTTACTCAGCTTGTTATGGTTTGTCCTTCACCGTGCTTTTTAAATTTACCCCCTGATTATTTTGGCGGGTTTGAAAAACAAGACTTGCATGAACTACTTAACCTGATGGATAAAAATTACATTGGCTGGGCCAATTATTTAGCACCTTTAGTTATGGGTAGTTCTCACCCTGATGAGTTTATAGCCGAGTTATCGGGGAGCTTTTGTTCAACCGACCCATTGATTGCAAAAACCTTTGCAGAAGCCACTTTTTTATCTGATT
Source organism: Pseudoalteromonas sp. US3C1004 (assembly GCF_048401065.1). Taxonomy (GTDB): domain Bacteria; phylum Pseudomonadota; class Gammaproteobacteria; order Enterobacterales; family Alteromonadaceae; genus Pseudoalteromonas; species Pseudoalteromonas undina. Next base: position 742,484 of record NZ_CP183074.1, on the reverse strand, counting down.
ATCGCGCGACGCTTAAACATATAAAACAGCCGTCATTAGTTTTACAAAGTGAACATGATGCTTTAGCCGCGCCATCTGTAGGCGAATTTGTCGCAAATGAAATACCTAACGCTACGCTCCAAGTTATAAGCGCACATGGTCATTGTATTCATATGACTCACCCAGAAACAGTCGGCCGTTCGATTATTGACTTTGTGAGTTAACCTTAATGCCACTGCATCAATTAGATGATAATAGAGTTACAGATTACTCTGCTGATTACTTTTTAAGTGGCGCATTGGTGACCAATGCGGATAACGTAATTGTTTATGTAAATACTTATTTTAAAAAGGAACTACACTGGCATTGCAATGAACTTATTGGCAAGTATATTGACAAAATCCTAACTAAATCTTCAAAAATATTTTTACAAAGTTATGTGCTTCCTACCTTAATACACGAAAAAAAATGCCAAGAAATGCAGTTAATTATGCTCAGTGCTCAGGGGGAGCGAATGGCGGTTACCGTTAATGCTCAGCTTGACGAAAAGGGGTTTATATACTGGAGCTTTTTTAATGCTACGCAGCGAGATAAACTCTACGATGAGTTGATAAAAACACGGGAAAAGCTAGAAGCACAAACTGAGCGCTTGCAATCTTTAGCGTCTACCGATGAGCTAACATCGCTATTAAACAGGCGTGAAATGGATTACCGCAGTGTTTTATTACTCGAACAAGCAAAAAGAACACACCGCTCAGTTGCACTATTAGTGATTGATATTGATGATTTTAAACAGATCAACGATACCTATGGTCATTTAGAGGGCGACAGGGTGCTAAAAGAACTAGGCCAATGTCTTAAAAAAATAAGCAGACAAACTGATTTAGTTGCACGCTATGGTGGGGAAGAGTTTTTAATTATGCTGCCCGACACCCATAGAGCAGATACCTTAATATTTTGCCAAAGACTACACCAATTAATTGCTGAAATTAAAGTGGGCAGTGAAGGGCTAACAGTCAGTGTAGGTGCATGTATGAGTGATAGTAACAGCACGTTTACTGAGCTGTTTAAGCATGCTGATAACGCTGTTTATCAGGCTAAGGCAAACGGCAAAAACACCACTTACATGCATTCTTGATTCATGTTACTAGGGTCTGTTGACCTTTGCGGATTAAAATTTGTTCAAACTAGGGGCGGTTTAATCGTGACGCGAGGTTTGTAACCTAGTGGGCTAAGTAAAAACCGAGCAACAAAGAGCAAATTGCCCCTAGGCAGAACCCTTCGGGCTGCCCCTGTTTGGCATTGATGCTGCGTTATCGCTTATTTATGGGGAATAACCACACTACATAGGCTCTGCCTTGCCTAAATACCAAACAGACTGCTGCAAATATAACCTTGAAAGGTCAACAGACCCTATTCGAGTGATTAAGCAACAATGTTGTTTGGCTCTTTTTACAAGCAGTGCTTGCTTAACCCTTAATTATGGCAACGAGCAGTTATTTTTAGCCAATGGAGATGCCAGCGAGACTTCGGGTTGCCATATTCGATGCCAAATATTACTGGCATTGCTAAAACTAGGACGCTGAGAGAGTCGCTCAAAGCTACCCACTTTAATACCCGAGTCAGCTTGCTCACCCACCACAAAGTTAAATACGTATTGGCATTCCATACCCATTCTTAAATCTGACAAAATCACGTTATCGGTTTGCTGGCGAATAGAATAAAACCCTTTTGTAAACCATTGTAGTCTTTGTATGCCCCATTGGTTGTCAATAGGCTTAATTAAAGACGGTGTTGTATTGTAGGCATTTAAGGTTACATCACTGGGCGAGTCAAACACGGAGGCATAACCCTCGTAGTAGTGACCGTCAGACATCACTACTACACGCCAAAGTAAAGTAGTGAGCGGGGCAGGCGTACTAATATAGCCGGTTGCGTCAATATCGCGATTGTTCAGTGCTGTTTTTACCTTGTCGTCAATATTGAGTTTAAACACAAAGGCAAGGCATAAATACGCTGTGCTTAGGCTAAGTGTAATTGCATTGATTTTATAGGCTTTACTTGTGCTTATTTTAGGTAATAAAGTAAAAGCTAAACCAATTAATTACGGTAAGGTGTAAAGGGGGTCAATAATAAACATGCTGGATACCGCAAAAGGGTATTCACTTAAGGGCCACATTAGCTGAGTACCATAAACGGTGAGTGAATCTAATAAAGCATGTGTTGATAAGCACAAAAAAACTAACCAAAACCAACGAGCTTTATAAGCCTGCATGCCTGTGTGTATTTTTAATATTAGCCACACAATCAGCGGGCTTATTAATAAATGCACAAATAAAGAATGGCTAAAACCGCGATGATAGGTAAATGCCTCTACACTGCCGCCATAGGGTAAAAATACATCTAGATCGGGTAAAGTGCCTAAAATAGCGCCCCACGCAACGGCTTTTCTACCTACTTTATTGCCTAGTACCGCGTAGCCTACGGCACTGCCTAATGCAACTTGTGTTAAAGAATCCATACTACCTCATCCAAATAATGCAACTGCAGTGTTTATACTCAGCTTAATCTTAAAACCGTCAATAATGTAAATTATTTCATTAAGTTGCTCTTTAAACTCAATTTAAAAGCGATTTATAAACTTAGTCGCGGTTGTATAAAATCTAAAAATGCAACGATACGGGAAGAAACCGCCCCATTTTTGTAATAAACGCCATAAATAGATTCTCGATTATTTGGGCTACTTACGCTGTGAGGTAAAACTTCTATTAATCGTTTTTTGGCTAAATCTTCTGCAATCATAAATTGTGAGAGAAGTGCTATGCCTTGATCAGCAATACATAAATGCCTAATGGTTTCGCCGCTGCTAGCCCTTAAATCAAAATGCAGTGATTGCTGATGCTTCAAGGGCCATTGATTAAGAGTATTGGGCTCACTGAAGCCAATTAGGTTATGGTTTTTAAGATCTGAAACTTGCTGTAACGGTGGCGCATTTTTTAAATAATCAGCGCTTGCGACCAATTTTAATTTACTTTGGCCTAATTTTCGCGCGTGCAGGTTTGAATCTTTTAAGTCTCCAATGCGAATAGCTAAATCTGTTTTGCGCTCAAGTAAATCAATAATATTGTCGTGTGAGGTAATATCGAGCGTGATTTGCGGGTATTGTTTTTTAAACTCATTAACTAGTGGCGCTAGTTGATGCAAAACAAAAGGGCTTGCTGCATCTATACGCAAGTGCCCGCTAGGTGCTTGCTTAAGTAGCTTTATTGTTTCTTCTCCGAAGAGCAGCGTGTTTAAAGCCTTACGCGCATATTCTATGTATATATGCCCTTCCTCGGTAAGTTCTAAGCGCCGAGTTGTTCTGTTTAGTAATGTGCAGTTTAGCCTACTTTCGAGGCGAGATAGCGCTCTTGAAACCTTAGCTACATTTAAATCAAGTAAACTGGCCGCACCGGAAAAACTGCCACAATCAACAATGGTAATAAACATTTCTAGATCTTCAGTTTTAGCTTGAACAGGCATAAATTCACTCATTTATATTTGCAAAATAAACAAAAGTATTTTGCCATTTATGCTATTTATTGCAAAGGAGTTTTTACACACACTATGCATCTATTTTAAAAATGAGGATGTATTTATGCCATTGGCTTTATGGGCGCTTACCTTAAGCGCATTTGCAATTGGAACAACCGAGTTTGTTATAGTGGGTTTAGTGCCAACTATTGCAAACGATTTAGGCGTGAGCTTACCATCAGCAGGCTTACTAGTGAGCTTATATGCAGTTGGTGTAGCTATTGGCGCACCGGTACTCACTGCATTAACGGGGCGCTGGAACCGAAAAGTGGTACTTATAAGCCTTATGGGCTTATTTGTTATGGGTAATTTATTAGCTTGGCAAGCGCCGAGTTACGAAACACTAATATTGGCACGCATACTAACAGGCTTAGCTCATGGTGTATTTTTCTCTATTGGCTCAATGATAGCAACAAGCTTGGTAAGTAAAGACAAAGAGGCGAGCGCTATTGCAATTATGTTTACCGGCCTTACGGTAGCGCTTGTAACGGGTGTGCCATTAGGAACATGGATTGGCCAGCACTTTGGCTGGCGTGCAACGTTTTTAGTGGTTTCGGCATTAGGTTTAATTGCGCTAATTGGCAGCGCTATTTTAGTACCAAAAAACTTAAAGCAGTCTATTCCGGCGACGTTTAAAGAGCAGCTACAGGTTATTGTTAAGCCGCGCTTATTGCTCGTTTATTTAATGACTATATTAGGCTACGGCGGTACGTTCACCGCGTTTACTTATTTAGCGCCTATATTAGAGCAGCAAACTGGCTTTTCACCATCCGTTATTGGTTTAATAATGCTGGTTTATGGTGTGTCGGTGGCTGTTGGTAATATATGGGGCGGAAAATTAGCCGACAAGCGAGGCCCAATTAGTGCACTGAGTATTATATTTAGCGCGTTAACAATTATTTTATTGGCTTTCACCTTTACTATGGAATCAAAAGTAGCCGCAGTGCTGACTATTTTAATATGGGGGGCATTTGCATTTGGTAATGTACCAGGATTGCAGCTTTATGTAGTAAAACAGGCAAAAAAGCACACTCCTAATGCGGTAGATGTAGCATCGGGCTTAAACATAGCGGCGTTTAATATTGGAATAGCCTTAGGCTCTGTTACAGGGGGGCTTGTAGTCGAGCATATGGAACTAAAAGATACCGCATGGATTGGGGCCGTTGTTTCATTACTGGCTTTAATAGTCACTCGATACAGTGGCAGGCTAGATAAACATAATGTTCAGGCTAAATAAAGCCGAACTCATATAGGTTAGTCTTGAAATAAAAATTAATGACCTCAGTATTCACATGAGGTCAAAATTTTAAATCAAAAAAAGTAATAGGTGTATTTAGTAAACGCGTCGTTTGAATTTTAAACCTATTATTAAACAAGGATAAAGCTATGACACAACGTGTAATTGAAATGCCAGATTTAGGTATGGGTACTTTTCGTTTAGAAGGTAAAACAGCTTATGAATCTGTAAAAATGGCGTTAGAAGTTGGATTTCGCCACATTGATACCGCGCAAATATATGGCAATGAAGAGCAAGTTGGCCAAGCAATTAAAGACAGCAATATTCCTCGTGAAGAATTATTTATAACCACCAAAGTATGGAATAACAAGCTCAACAAAGCTGACTTTGTTGACAGTGTTAAAACATCTTTAGAGAAGCTACAGCTTGATTATGTCGACTTATTGTTAATTCATTGGCCAGCGCCCGCAAATAATGAACCCATGAGTGAATATTTAACCGAGCTGCTATTAACAAAAAAGCTGGGGTTAACTAAACATATTGGTGTATCTAACTTCACCATTGCCAACTTAAATGAGGCAATGCAAACCTTAGATCCTCGCGAAATATTCACTAATCAAATTGAGGTACATCCATATTTAACCAACACTAAACTGCGCGCTTTTTGCGATCAACATAAAATTCATGTTACCGCCTATATGCCATTTGTTGTGGGTAAGGTATTAACAGATCAAACCATTATTGATATTGCTAACAAGCACGATGCAACGCCAGCGCAAGTGGTTATTGCATGGGAAAATGCCAATGGCATGACCACCATTCCATCATCGACCAAGCGTAAAAACTTAGAAGATAACTTTAACGACAAAGTTAAACTTGATGATGAAGACATAGCGCGTATAGATGGCCTTGACTGTAACGACCGCCAAGCATCGCCAGACTTTGCACCGCAGTGGGATCAATAACCAAAGAGCTAAAGCTAAAACAGGTGCAGTAAAGCTGCACCTTTATTTTTTAAACAAGGAACACCCATGTTAACGGTAATTGCCACACTATCGAGCGAAAATAGCGATGCAGAGCGCCTTTTAACCGAGCTCGAAAACTTACAACAGTATTCGCGGCAAGAAGTAGGCTGCCTGCGTTACGAGCTATCAGTTAAAAACGATGCTGAGCAAACCACCTATTTAGTGAGTGAGCAATGGGCGTCTACTGAGCATTTCGAAGCCCATAAAAACGCACCTCACTTTAAAGCCTTTGGTGATGCAGTAGGTACATTTATTACCTCTACTAATATTGATGTGTATAAAACCATTGGTTAACAGCACAAAGCTAATAGCCAATCCTCCTATAAGCACTCCCTCTTTATTTAATCGATAAATCGTATTTTAAAATAAGGGCATCAATATAGCGGCTACGTAATGTAAGTTGCTTTTCGTGATCGGCGCCATGGCTAAGGGCTTTATTTAAAAGCTTCATGGCGGGGTGAATGCGGGTGCGCTCATCTTTATCTAAACTGGCTTTGCTGCGCAGCTCGGTTATATCGTCTACTAATAATCTGCCAATATCCACAGCAACAATTTCATCAATTAAGCCATTTTGGGTAAGCACCCCATATTTGCTGCATAAAAACTGTTGCCACACTTGCTGTAAATGTTCTTCTATTTCACAGCCAAACAGTTCCTCGTTAAATATAAAGCCTTGTTGTGCAAGCTTAGCCAAGCATTGGGTATAGTGCTGAGCAAACAGATTAAACGCCTGATTAGATGACTCAATTTTTTGCTTTATAACTCCCTGTCCCCAGTTTACGCAGCCTCGGGGATAATAATCGTCGTATTCTTCACACTCATATAAGCCTGAGTAAGAGCTGCAACTCATCTGGTTTTTAATGCAATAACTTGGCTTAGGAAAAATGCTTTGAGCTTGCCAATCTTCAAGAGTTTCAGTGTCTATGTTGAGTGCTTGGCATAACTCATCAGTGTGATAAAAGTGAGTGCTTAAATAGTCAGATAAACGCATAGTGGCTCGCTTAATAGTAAAAAACAAAATACTGTTTATTTATACAGTTGTTTATTTTGTATCATCAAACCCAATAACACAAGCCATTTTATAATTAAATACTGGCTATCACTGCAAATAGCGCGGTAAATATGGTACAAATAGGCCAAGTATTAATAACAATGATTTTTTTATGCGCACCCTAGAACAAATTAAACAAGCAAGCCTTATTACTGCAATTAAAACACCTTACTTAGCCAATGGTGAGATCGATCTTGCAAAGTATGATGAACTCGTTGAAATACAAATTGCAGCGGGTGTTGACGGCATAGTTGTTGGTGGCACCACCGGTGAAGGCCAGTTAATGAACTGGGAAGAGCACTTAATGCTAATTGCGCACAGTGCCAATAAATTTGGTGATAAATTACTGATTGTAGGCAACACCGGAAGTAATAATACGCGCGAAGCAATTAAGGCAACTAAATATGGTTTTGCCAGCGGCATGCATGCCTCATTGCAAATTAACCCTTACTACGGGCGCACATCAATTGCCGGTGTTAAAGAACACTTTAAACGTGTGCTTGATATTGGTCCGGCGTTTATTTACAACGTAGCAGGGCGCACAGGTCAAGACCTCACCCCTGATATTATTGAACCACTAGCACAGCATGAGCACTTTATTGGTGTTAAAGAATGTGGTGGCAATGAGCGTATAGCGCACTATGAACAACAAGGTATTGCGTGTTGGTCTGGGAATGATGACGAAGCACACGATGCACGCCATATCCATAAAGCACATGGTGTTATTTCAGTTACGTCTAACCTGATCCCAGGGTTGTTCCGTCAATTAATGGATAGTAAAAATGATGCGCTTAATAACTCATTACAACCATTAATGAATTGGCTGTTTTGCGAGCCAAACCCAATTGCCATTAACACCGCGATGATCATGACCGGCGCAGTAAACCCTGTGTTTAGAATGCCTTACGTACCGCTCAACGATGAGCAACAGCAACAAGGTGAAACGCTAATTAATCAGCTTAATGAGCAAGACTTTGTCGGTAGTCGAGCGCAGTGTGTAGATATTAGTAAGGTTTTGATTTTATCTTAAACTGTTAGATTATTTACTAAATACTAAATTTTCAAAGCAGCCTGCTGTAAACACAGAGGCTGCTTTTTTATATCATTGCCAATAGTAGTTGAATTTAAGCTGCCACATAGCTGAATTGGCATGTGTTACTGCTAATCTAATATCAATATCTTGGCTAATAGGCACTGCCAGTTCTAGTTTGGTTTGCGCTGGGTTTTTAGCATTTAAGAATGACTTTTCATAGGATGCTCTGAGTTTAATACCTGAGTCAGTACCGGTAATAATCCCCATCTCTACCGACGAATCATAAAAGTGGCTGTTTTTAGCTAAATCACCCAAATAACCATTAATTAAACTATAGGCCAAGGTGTTGTTGCTAAACTGCCAAGCCTGTCCGGCTCCCCCCATAACAAAGCCGCGTTTACAGGTTCTGCACAGTGCTGGCTGCCTATCGAATCCCACATTGATTTTCCACGACCACTTAGATTCATTAGCCCAAGACAATTGGTTTGGATTGAATGACTCTAAATCTAATAAATGAATTTTGTTTATGTAAGTTTCGCCATTTGTAAACATCAGCTCGGTATCTAACATTTCTAAATTAGAAAATGGAATGCGAGCAATATCAGAGGCAAGGGTATCAAAATAGCTCAGCCTAAAACCCAGAGTGTACTGTGTTTGCTCAGCCGTGTGCATCGCAGAAATTGAGCTGTTAGAGGGCTTTTGGCCTTTATGTGGAGGCTGCTGGGTAAATTGAAATTTAACTTTGTTTTCGCCCATTGGTAGCTTTAAGCGCGCTTTGATTAGCGCATTTTTTAACTCACTTATTTTTACAGGAGTTTGCTTTTGAATTTGTTTCACTTGTACAAGTTCAAATAAAGCGCCAATAATGGCTTTTTGAGACTGCACTGGCAAAGCTAAAAACGATTCGTTTTTAAGTACTGCTGATTCGGCAAAGATTTGTTTGGCAAAGCTGAGCTCTTTTTCACTTAAAGATTGCACATATTTTGAAAATACAGTGTCGCGCGAGGGAGTAAATGTGATGTTTTTAACCGCTGATTGCCCTTGGTAAGTGGCCGAGTTTAACCTTGAAAAAATAGTGGCAGGTATTACCCAAGGAGAGCTTTCGCTAGTTAGTTGATCGCCAATAATCAACTCAACAATCTGTGCGAGATGAAACGCGCAGTTTTCATCGGCAAAGTAATAATCAAATTCAGTGCCTAAAATCTCCCATAAGTGATTAGCAATAAAAGCCACATCGCGCTCGTTTAGATTTAGGGTATATTCCCATAAATCTCTTAACTCTATTTCGCCGTAATTATGCTGGTGGCGGTAAAATAGTTGATCTGAAAAACCAGCTTTATAACCACCAAATAAGCCTTTAAGAATATAAACTATGCCGTTTTCATTGTCAGGAACATGTGCGCCATAGTTAATACTGTAATCTAATAATTTGTTTTTTGATTCGGTTGAGCGATTAAGTTTAAGTAATAAATGACCATATAACGATGCGGGGTTACTCATATAACCAGAGGCAAATACTAAACTAACAGAGTGAATTGCTTGCTGCTCGCGCCATTGCTGTAACTTTGGACACTCTGCAGCTGGCATTGAAAAGGTTAAACCTTGCTCTTTAAGCCATTGGTAACGCGCAGGGTAGCGACATTGTGTTAAGGGCTGGTTATTAAAAGCATGGATTGTTGCTTTTAATTCAGCAACGGGATCATTACGTCCGTTATCTGCGATAAAAAAGGATGCGTTAGTAATATAACTAATAGTAGTTGGTTGATTTTTGTAATGCCCTAATTTCAACCATATTGGGTGTTTTGCTAAAACAGAGATAGATTGCGTGGCAGAACTTGAGAAAGATATTAATAAAAAAACGCTAATTAAATAAAATAAAGGTTTCATTGTTTAACCAAAAAAAAGGGCTGTTAAGCCCTTTAATTATTAGATTGCAGCGCATTGAGATGAAAAGTTAGTTGTAATTTTACCTTCAACTAATTCATAAAATGCTTGTGCATTGTCTATTGGTGCGTTTGCGTAATCGCTGCGTACCGAAGTGATAATTTGTTGATGAGCAGTTACATCACAACCACGTACGTTAAGCATTGCAGAGATATACTCGCCTTCACCCTGTGCTATTTCTTGTTCTAATACAGGAAAAGTTTGTTGAATAAACTGTGCTGTTTTTACGTTAGCGCCTTCACAGCTCTCTACTGAAGAAATGTTAGACGATACCGCGGTTGTTCCTAAATCCCAAATAATATTAGAAATTGCTGCCGCAACGCCATTGTCTGGGAAAACCATTGCACCAATACCACATTGTTGCCATGGGTTGATGCCACTTTTTGCTTGTGACGGCATTGAAACGAACGCGCTTACTAATACCGCAGCAGTTAAACATCTTTTTATCATTATTAATTTCCTTTAATTTATATACACCCCACAAAACGGGCGAAGAAGTTTACCTGTTTTGGTTATTTAAATGCAAATAGTTATGTAACACAATGTAAAATAACGGTGTGAAATTTATAAAAGTGCAATAAAGGCGTGAATTAACGGGAATAAATCTTGCGAGTTAATACCATTTAGCTAACTTAAACAACAGCTGATAATCGCTAATTATCCTGCATTTTATAAATTAGCGGTTTCTGTTGTTTAAAACTAACTGTTTAAGCGATTTTACTGTATAATTTGCGACCCTTGATAATGTGGCCGCAGGTTATACAGCAATGAATTTTAAATCTTTTAGTTTTGCCCCTGAACTTATTCAGGCGTTAGACGAACTTAATTACCACACCCTTACGCCCATTCAGCGCGCAGCTATTCCGGCTGTTCGTAAAGGTAAAGACGTTTTAGCAAGTGCACAAACCGGTACAGGTAAAACCGCTGCATTTGCACTCCCTATTATTCAAAAGTTATTTGAGTCAGATTGCAGCACTACGAATGCGCCAAGCGCCTTAGTCCTTGCGCCTACGCGTGAGCTTGCAGAGCAAATAGCGAATAACTTTAAAGACTTTGCTAAGTACACTCAGTTAAAAGTAGTGAGCTTATTTGGTGGTGTTAATACCGCAGGACAAGAAATTGCACTCAAAGAAGGTGTTGATGTTGTAGTAGCAACACCAGGACGTCTACTTGATCATATTCGTTTAGGTAACTTAAGCCTTGCTCAAGTAAAACACTTAGTACTTGATGAAGCTGACCGTATGCTTGATATGGGCTTTATAAATGACATGCAAAGCGTGATAAAAAGCTGTGCAGATGAGCGTCAAATTTTATTGTTTTCAGCTACCTTCCCAGCAGCAATTAAACAGTTTGCCTCTAAAGTGTTAAAGCAGCCTGAAATTGTTCGTGTTGATCAAACTAACAGCACTGCAAGTACAGTACAACACGTGGTTTACCCAGTAGAGGAGCGCCGTAAGCAAGAGTTGCTTTCTGAGCTGATTGGTAAGAAAAACTGGCAGCAAGTGCTTGTGTTTGTAAACATGAAAGAAACCGCAGATGAGTTAGTGACTGAACTTAACCTAGACGGTATCCCAGCGGCAGTATGTCATGGCGATAAATCGCAAGGTAATCGTCGTCGTGCGTTACGTGAATTTAAAGAAGGCAAAGTACGCGTGCTAGTTGCAACAGAAGTAGCGGCCCGTGGTATTGATATTGACGGTTTACCGCGTGTTATTAATATTGATTTACCTTGGCTTGCTGAAGATTATGTTCACCGTATTGGCCGTACTGGTCGTGCTGGTAACCAAGGACAAGCAATTTCGTTTGTGAGTCGCGAAGAAGAAAACATGTTGTTTGAAATTGAAACCTTAATTGGTCAAAAAATTAAACGTGTTTACTTAGAAGGTTACGAAGTAAGTAATCGTGAAGTACTGATTGATAAGATTGGTAAAAAGCCAGCGCATTTACGCCGTACCCGTGCTAACAAGCCATCAGGCCAGGCTACCGGTGAAGCGAGAGCGAAAAACCGTTCGCGAATTTCTAATGTACGTAAAAGCTTAAAAGGCGAAAAGCTGTCACTTAAAAAGTAAGACAGCTAAGCCATTAAAAAACCTGAGTTTACTCAGGTTTTTTTGTGCCTAATACATTATCGATAATAGCAGCGTACGCATAAGCAGCCGCTTCATCGTTTTGATTAGCAATAACCGACAAACCTACCGGTAAGTGGCTTACTTTGCCAACCGGTAAAGTAATATGGGTCGTCCCTGCAATGGCAGGCAATGAACTGCTACTGCCTTTAAAGTTATCGCCGTTAATTAAATCGGTTTTCCAAGCCGGTGAAACGGTGGGCGCAATTACAATATCTAGCTTATTATTGCGGTATAAATTGCTAATAGCGCGCTTTGCAAGTGCGCGATATCGCGATTTGGTGCTTTTGTATTGTTGTTTTTCACTCAAATCAACTGCGTTAGCTTGTTGTAAAATATCTTGCTCAAAGTAGGGCATTTCCTGCTGTTTATTTGCGATATTAAATGCGATTAACTCGTCTAAACTTTTTACGGTTACCTGCGTTGGTGTTTTGCTTAAGTAGTGGTTAATTTCGGCTTTAAAGTCGTAAAGTAGGATGGCGTATTCATCAACGTAAAGCGTGCTTAAGTCATCTTTTACTGCAACATTGACAACGGTATGACCTGCGTCTTTTAATGTTTGTAACTGCTTAGCGTAAAGCTTTTGTGTTGCCACAGTAAACTTACTGGCAGGTAACGCGCCTATCCTCAGTGATGGCTTAGGCGCTATGCCATCAAGCGTTCTATTTACGTTGAGTGTCGATACATCGTCTGAGTCTTCACCTTGAATGACTGATAATACCGCGAGTGCATCTTTTAAAGAATGCGCCATTGGACCTACCGAATCTTGGCTACTAGAAAGGGGGATCACGCCTGCGCGTGAAACTTGCCCCATACTGGGTTTAATGGCGTACACCCCATTAACCGAAGCAGGGCAGGTAATCGAACCATCAGTTTCTGTGCCCAGCGCAATAGGCGCAAAATTTAAAGCAACCGCCACAGCAGAGCCTGAGCTTGAACCACACGGATTACGAGTTACATCATGGGCGTTATGGGTTTGTCCGCCAATGGCACTCCAGCCAGATGACGAATACGATGAGCGAAAATTAGCCCATTCACTTAAGTTCGCTTTGCCTAAAATAATAGCGCCTGCTTGGCGTAATTGTTTAACCACAAAGGCATCTTTATTAGTAACGTTATTTTTAAGTGCTAATGAACCCGCTGTGGTGGGTAATGTACCTGTTGTTTCAATGTTATCTTTTAGTAATACCGCAATACCATGTAAAGGGCCTGCCCATTTTCCGGCTTTAAACAGCGCATCGAGTTGTTTGGCTTGTTCAATTGCAGTGGGCTCAATACTAATTACCGCATTATATTTAGGATTGAGCTCGTTTATTCTGTCGATATAAGTGCGGGTAAGCTGCTCAGCCGTGGTGGTATTATTTTTATAGGCATTGTGAATGTCACTAATGGTTTTAAGCTCTGTATTATTATCCGCTGCGTATAAATTAGGTATTGTACAAACAAATAATGTTAAAAGTATCCGTTTTATAATCATTGTTATTATCTATTTTGTGAAAACATAGGTTATTTTTAGCACAAAAAAACCTCACTTTGTGAGGTTTTTCGATAAAGTATAATCTAATAGAGTTAAGCGTTTTCTAACATCGATAACGCAACCGCCTCAGCGGCTTTAATGCCATCAATACCTGCTGATAAAATACCGCCTGCATAACCTGCGCCTTCACCTGCAGGGTAAAGCCCTTTGGTATTAATGCTTTGGAAAGTTTTATCGCGCTTGATGCTGATAGGTGAAGACGTACGTGTTTCTACACCCGTTAGTAAGCCATCATTGGTTGAAAAGCCACGAATTTGTTTGTTAAAGGCAGGAATTGCTTCACGTAGCGCTTCAATGGCAAAAGCTGGCAGTACTTTGCTTAAATCAGTCAGTTTTATACCTGGCGTATACGAAGGCTGTACATCCCCTAAATTAGCAGACGATTTACCTTTTAAAAAGTCACCAATCAGCTGTGCTGGGGCATCATAATTTTTACCACCCAGCTCATAGGCTTGCTCTTCTAGCTTGCGCTGTAAATCGATACCAGCTAGAGGATGGCCTGGAAAATCTTTTTCTGGCGAAATACCCACAACAATAGCACTGTTCGCATTTCGCTCACTACGAGAATATTGGCTCATACCGTTAGTAACCACGCGGCCTTCTTCAGAGGTAGCGGCAACTACAGTGCCGCCAGGGCACATACAAAAACTGTATACGGTTCGGCCATTATTACAATGGTGTACCAATTTGTAATCGGCAGAGCCCAAAATAGGGTTACCCGCGTTATCGCCAAAGCGGCACTCATCAATCATTGATTGTTTATGTTCTATTCTAAAGCCTACTGAAAAGGGTTTTGCTTCAACATAAATGCCTTTATCGTGGATCATTTTAAACGTATCACGGGCACTGTGACCAACCGCTAAAACCACATGGCGAGTTTCAAGCTTTTCACCATTAGAAAGTGTCAGCCCTGTAACTTGGCCGTTGTCTAAATGGATATCGTCAACGCGGGTGCTAAAACGAATCTCACCACCAAGTTCTATAATTCGGGCGCGCATTTTTTCAATCATGGTTACTAGTTTAAAAGTACCAATGTGCGGCTTACTAACGTATAAAATTTCTTCAGGAGCACCAGCCTCTACAAATTCAGTGATCACTTTACGGCCATAATGTTTAGGATCTTTTACTTGGCTGTAGAGCTTACCGTCTGAGAACGTGCCTGCACCCCCTTCACCAAACTGAACGTTTGATTCGGTATTGAGGGCCTTTTTACGCCAAAAGCCAAAGGTGTCTTTGGTGCGTTCACGTACCTCTTTACCGCGCTCTAGAATTATTGGTTTAAAGCCCATTTGTGCCAGCACTAAACCGGCAAATAAACCACATGGGCCAAAGCCAATTACTACAGGACGCTCTTTAATGCTGCTATTAGCGTGTGCTACAAATTTGTAGTTGGTGTCAGGGGAGACTTTAACGTGTTGATCTTTTTCAAACGAGGCTAACAGTTGTGCTTCGTTATCTACCTCAACATCAAGCGTGTAAATCAGTAAAATGGCGCTTTTTTTACGTGCATCGTAACCGCGTTTAAACACATTGTAGCTGTGTAGCTGCTCTGGACTTATATTTAATTTATTGATGATGGCTTGGCCAATAGCATTTTCGTCATGGTCAAGCGGCAGCTTTATTTCGGTTAAACGTATCATTAATATCTCTTTTGGTGTCATAGCGGAAAGTAAATACCGCTCACAATAAGGGGAGTGCACAAAGCGCTAATTTATAAGCGCCATATATTACGTTAAATTGTTCGCTTTTGGCACATATTTATTGTGTTTTGGTAAGGGTTGGGTATGATCCGCAGCTGGTAAAGTTAAATATTAGGTATTAAACCACTATGGCGTTTGTAGTCACCGAAAACTGTATAAAATGTAAGTACACTGATTGCGTATCGGTGTGCCCTGCAGATGCATTTTTTGAAGGCCCTAATTTTTTGGCTATTAGCCCAATAGACTGTATTGACTGTGGTTTATGTGTGCCTGAGTGTGCAGCTGATGCAATTTATCAAGAAGATGAACTACCTGAATCGCAAAAAGAATTCACCCAGCTTAATGCAGAACTGGCAGAAATATGGCCACGTATAACGCAAGTTAAACCTGCACCTGAAGATGCCGATAGCTGGAATGGTGTGGCTAATAAATTAAAACTTCTCGACACATAACTACTTCCTAAAACTTATTATTAGTTTTTTGTTAATTTTATTGCAAATTTTAACGCGCAAGTGTTAACAAACGTACCTGTATAATTTACACTCCAGACCAAAGTTTACTTTCAACAAGTAAATAAACCTAAATGGATGTTTATGCAGTACTTTATACCTACAAAAATAATAAAATTGCTGTTATTGATCAGCTTCAGCCTTGTTTTAACTCTCAGCCCTTATGCACTTGCCGATAAGCTTAATTATCAACTTGCACACATTAATAAAAACATTGATGTAGATGGCGTGTTTAACGAGCCGCATTGGCAAGAAGCAACCCGTGTTGCGGTAAATTATCAAGATGAGCCGAATGAAAAGGGCACACCACCGGTAAAAACCGATGCGTATATTTATGACGATGGTCATAATTTGTATGTAGCTTTTGTTGCTTATGACCCAGAGCCGAGTAAAATTCGTGCGGCGCTTCGTGATAGAGACACGCTTTGGCAAGATGACAACGTCGGTTTGGTAATTGATACCTTTAACGATGAGCGTACCGGCTATGAGTTTTATGTAAACCCACTGGGCGCCCAAGGCGACATTCGCATGACAGATACCGATGAGTGGGTATCTGATTTATCGTGGGATGCTATTTGGGATAGTGCCGGTACCATAAACGATCATGGTTACGTGGTTGAAATGCGTATTCCGTTTAAAGCTCTGCGCTTTGCACAAAATCAAGCCGACTCTACTTGGGGCTTTTCGATGATGCGCAACTATCAGCGTGATGTGTTGTATCAGTTATCAAGTACCGGCTTTGACCGTGATATTAAATGCAGCTTGTGTCAATTTGACAAAATAACTGGATTTAATAATTTAGCACCGAGTAAGAATCTGCAATTAACGCCAACCTTAACCGCATTAAGAAACGATCAAAAAACACAGGTACCTGGTGCGTGGGATAACGGCGATGTAAATACAGAAGTAGGGCTTGATCTGCGTTGGGGCGTCACTAAAGATGCAGTTATTAATGCCACCATAAACCCTGATTTCTCTCAAGTAGAAACCGATTCGTTAGAACTGGATGTAAATACCACATATTCTATTTATTACGCTGAAAAACGTCCGTTTTTCTTAGATGGCGCATCATATTTCAAAAGTAATTTATTTGAACTGCTTTATACCCGTACCATAGCTGAGCCTAATATTGGTGCAAAGCTCACCGGTAAAACCGATAGCCACAGTTATGCGCTAATGTTTGCTGATGACGACAACAGTAATGTTTTACTGCCCAGCAACCAAGGCTCAGGCTTTGCCAGCCTAAATGATAAAACTAAGGCGGCGGTGGCTCGATACCAATATGATATTGGCCAACAAGGCACTATTGGTGTTACTTCAACACATAGAGAAAGTAGTGATTACCATAATACGGTGTTATCGGTTGATGGCAGCTATTGGTTTAATCAGTCAGATACGCTTAATTACCAAATAGCCCATGCTGATACCAACAACTCGCAGTTTTTAGTTGATAACTACAATTTAGCAGAGTCTCAGTCTGATCGGGCTTATGCATTAAAGCTGACCCGCGATAAGCGCGATTATAAGCTTTATGCAACGTATGACAATATTGGTGAGGATTACCGCACCGATCTAGGTTATCAAGAAAAAGTAGACTACGAAAAAGTAGGCTTTGGTGGCGGTCAAACTTGGTATGGTGATGAACATGACATGCTAACAACTTGGTCATACACCGCCGATTGGGATAAAACGTGGGCTCAAAATGGCGACTTGCTTGAAGAAGAATATGAAGGTTACATGACCTTTCAAGGTCAAAAGCAGTCTGTATTTGAGCTTGGTTTATTAAATCGCTATGAAAACTACAATGGCAATTTTTATAACCAAAATATTGGTTATTTATATACGGCTTTTAGACCTACTAAAGATCTAAGATTATCGTTATACGCCGAATACGCAAGCCGTATAGATTACACTAATGAGCAGCTAGGCGATGTTTTAACTACACAATCGCAGGCTGTTTGGGATATTAATAATCACTGGCAGGTCGATGTTAGACATAATTATAGTCATTTAGATGATTACCAAGGGCGACGAGTTTTCACCGCAAACCTTGTTGATTTTAGGCTTTATTATAAGCTTAGTATGCGCGCTATGCTTAAACTGATTTTACAGTTTGAAGATATAGACAGAAATGAAGATGCTTATTTTTATCAGGTTAGCGAAATCAACAAAGATTATGGTAGTCAGCTGGTTTACTCATACAAAATTAACGCACAAACGTTATTTTATTTAGGTTATTCAGATAAAGGTTATCAGGATGACTCGTTAAAAAGCATTGAGCGTGACCAACGTACTTTCTTTACTAAAGTCAGTTATGCGTGGCAGTTATAACGCTATTAATACTATAAAAGCAAGATTTTGTTAGGCAATAAAAAACACGCTACTGGGTAGCGTGTTTTTTTATAGAAAGCAAAAGCTAACTATTACAAGTCAAAAGTACGTGAAATAGCGAGTACAATTCGCTCATCTGCGTAATCGTAGTCCAAGCTGGTATTCTCAGCAGCTACTTCAATACCAAACCCTTCATAGCTTGTTTGGTAAGCTAAGCGGTAATGGTGATACGATTTGTCGCCCTTAGCTTCATCCCACTGAAATTTGTTGCCATCGAGTGAGTTTGAAATATCAAAGCTGGCACGAATTGCATGATTTGGTGCAAGCTCGAAAGTGTGCGCAATCATCGAAATCACATGGCCTGTATCGTAGCCAAAGTAATCCCAGCTGTACCAAAAGTTAAGCTCTGTTTGACCGTAGTCACTGGCGTAACCAAATTTAGTATACGCTTCTGCGTAGTTACCATCGCTGTTATTACCTTGGTAAGTGTAATAAGCAATACCGTAATCAAGGCTCACTTGTTGGTTTAACTGAATGTATCGGCCTACATAAGCATCTAGTTCGAAGTCGGTATCATCACCAAAATCTACGTTTGATGCCCATACACCTGCATAAACACCGTTATCGTACGCATAGTCAAGACTTGCTTGTAGCGCTGGATCGTTATCTGTTTGAGTAACACCATTAAAGGTGTAATCAGATGCAGCAGTAATTGTTGTTGACCAGTTAGCTGCTGCTGTTGTTGATAAAACAGTTAATGGTAAAGCGATAAAAAGTTGTTTTAATTTATTGTTCATGTGATTTCCTAGCTGATAGTTTCTATTTTTGTGTAATCAATTTTATTCGCTTTAGGCGATCCTTCGATATTGCTGACTGTTTTAAGTTTGCTGTAGGCAATAAAACCAATGCAAATAAAGAATAACCCTATAACTAAAGCACCAACCCATTGAATTTGCAAAAACTCAAGTTTAAATAACAGTGTTAATAATGATAAAGCGACGACATTCATGGCAATATACTTAAATTTACCAAAGCGTTTTACAGTTAAGTTTAAATTATCTGTGTATAGACGGATCAGTGAATCAAGCGAGTTAATAACAAACACAATACCTACAAACACCATGGCAAAGTTTTTAATGCCTGCAGTTGGAATGCCCGCTTCGTGGTAGTGATATAACACACTGAACCAGATAGCGATTGGTATTGACGGGAAAATTAACATAGCGCCGAGTACTTGGTATGTTTTTAAACCACCCACAAAACGTGATGTAAACTGGCCAATCATGATGCTCCACGCAAACCACCAAAATAGGTAAAACTCATGGTAATCATTCAGTGGTAATACAAACTCATTGATGTTGGCAAAGTAATTACCAATTAATCCAATGTTTTTAGTAAATGCAGAGAGTTCGCTATCGCCAAATAAGAAGGCATCAGCCCACATAAAACCAATTAACGCGATAAACAACCAAGTAGTAGCAATGCTTAAAAAGCGAACATATTTAATATCGGTGCTTGAATACACCGCAAAACAAATAGCGGCAAGCACGATTAAGTAAAACTCAGGAATAACATTTGAGCCGTCTCCGAGTTCAGGTAAATACCACGGTAGGTTGCTCAATAGTAAGTAAGCGGTAAACGCACAAGTACCAATGATGACCACGTTGTTTAAAAATTTAACCCATGGAATTTCAAAAAATTTTACTTTGGGTTCTATTACACAGAAATAAAAGCACGTAAGAAAATAAAATCCCCAAATTAAAAATCCCCAATAACCAAACTCAATAGAGAGAGGGTTGGCAAATGCATATTCTGGGCTTGCTTTTATGTCTGCATAACCGGCAAATTCGGTTAAAGGAAACATAATGAGGCCAACGTCTAGGCCCGAGGTAAACAGGATTGCTATAAAGGTGAATGTTCTCACTGGTGTGACGCCTACTACGCGTACATTGCCCCATTTAATTAAAATAGCAACAATCGCAAGTAAGGTGAAAATAATGCCAGCATTAAGCCAAATAGTCATTATCGCCCTCCCAGAATGAATAAAAGTAACACATATATACTCCGTTTTTTATTGTACTTGCATTAACACAGGCATAACCTATTTATGCTTGTGAGCCACTGCAAGGCGCATAAAGGCACTCCTTGAAGCATTTTGCTTAAAAGAGTGGCCTTTATGGCAGGCTAAATTAAAGGGTTTTATTTCGTTGTGTAGTTTGCCAATTAGTGGCATTCACAACATCAACTCCTGTATGAGCTAAGGGCTTATTTCCTAAAATAATATCAGCGGCTTTTTCGGCAACCATAATAGTAGGCGCATTTAAATTACCGTTAGGTATTGTTGGAAAAATTGATGAGTCAACCACACGCAAGCTTTGCATGCCATGCACTTGAGTGTTTGAGTTAACCACCGCCATGTCGTCTTCACCCATTTTACAAGAGCAAGAAGGGTGGTAAGCACTTTCTACTGCTTGGCGAACAAAGGCATCAATTTGCTCATCAGTTTGAACTTGTTGCCCTGGTTGAATTTCTTCACCACGGAAGTCGTCAAAGGCAGGTTGTTCAATAATTTCACGCGTTAAACGTACGCACGCTCTAAAGCCTTCAATGTCGTCTTGATGCTCAAGATAATTAAACACAATTTTTGGTGGTTGTGTTGGATCAGCTGATGCAATGGTGACACTGCCACGACTTTTAGGTTTGTTATGACCTACATGCACTTGAAAACCATGCCCTGCAAAAGCACTGCGTCCATCGTAACGCATAGCGGCCGGTAAAAAGTGATACTGAATATCTGGCCATTCAACACCTGGCTTTGAGCGAATAAAGGCACATGATTCAAAATGATTAGTTGAGCCTAAGCCTTTGCGAGTTAGTAGCCATTTTGCACCAATTAAACCTTTAGAGAACAAGCCTAATTTACCGTTTAAAGTAATCGGTTGTTTACACTTATATTGAAAGTAAAACTCTAAATGATCTTGCAGGTTTTGGCCTACACCTGGTAAGTGATGCTTTACTTCAACACCTGCATTTTCAAGTGCTTGCGTATCACCAATACCTGACAATTGTAACAGGTGAGGTGATCCGATAGAGCCCGCACTTAAAATAACCTCTTTACTTGCTTGCGCTGTTTTAACTGCGCCATTGAGTTTGTATTCAACACCGGTTGCTTTTTTACCGTCTAAAATAACGCGCTGAGCAAGTGCACCGGTAACGATTGTTAAGTTGCTACGATGCTTAATTGGGTCTAAGTACTCGCGAGAAGCAGAGCTACGCACACCGTTTTTAACAGTCATGTGCATAGGGCCAAAGCCTTCTTGTTGAGCACTATTGTAGTCATTTGTGGTTGAGTAACCAGCCTCTGCACCCGCTTCAATAAATGCAGTGTATAACGGGTTTTCCATGTTATTGCCGTTATTAACACCTAGCGGTCCTTTACCACCACGATGACTATTTTCACCTAGGTAAAAGCTTTCTGCCTTTTTAAAATACGGTAAACACGCTTGGTAATCCCAGCCGTTAGCGCCGTGTTGTTGCCATTCGTCAAAATCTTTAGCATGGCCACGTACATACACCATGCCATTAATCGAAGATGAGCCGCCAAGCACTTTACCGCGAGGGCAATGCATTTCACGGTTATCTAAGTGTGGCTCTGGTTGCGTATGAAATTGCCACGCAAACTTATCGGTATTCATTGGAATAGACAATGCGGTAGGCATTTTTATAAAGATGCTTTTATCGCTGCCGCCGGTTTCAAGTAACAATACCTTGTTACTTGAATCTTCAGACAAGCGATTTGCTAACACACATCCAGCTGAGCCCGCGCCTACAATAATATAATCAAAAGAGTGGTTCATAATGATTCCTTAAAACGGGCTTTCTATGTCGGCCATACCAACATAAACAGACTTAGTTTGCGTGTAATGATCAAGTGTTTCTATACCATTTTCACGACCAATACCCGATTGCTTATAGCCACCCACTGGCATTTCTGCTGGCGAGTTACCGTAAGCATTAATCCAACAAATACCGGCTTGAAGTTGATGAATTACGCGATGAGCGCGTTTAATATCGCTAGTGAAAACGCCTGCAGCTAAACCTAAGTGAGTGCCGTTAGCACGTGCAATTACATCATCTTCATCATCAAATACTAAAACGCTCATTACTGGGCCAAAAATTTCTTCTTTAACGATGGTCATTTCATCGTTGCAATCAACAAACACTGTCGGCGCTACAAAATAGCCATCTGGTGCAGATGCTGGAGAAAGCGTTGAACCACCCGTTAATAATGTTGCACCTTCTTTAAGGCCTTTGTCGATGTAACTCATCACTAAATCTTGATGCTTCTTAGAAATAAGCGCGCCAAAGTTAGTATTTAAATCTTGCGGGTCACCGGCAATAATATTGTTTTCGGTACGTGTTTTAAGTTCATCAATAAATTGTTGATACACATTCTTGTGAACATAAATACGAGTGCAGTTCGTACAAATTTCACCTTGGGTATAAAAGTTACCTAGCATGGCAGCACTTACTGCTTGCTCAATGTTGGCGTCATCAAATACTAATAATGGCGATTTACCACCTAGTTCCATAGTCACATCTTTTAATGTGCCTGCAGCACTGGCGACTACTTTTTTACCGGTACCTACTTCACCAGTAAATGATACTTTTTCAATATCTTGATGTGCAGTAAGCCATTGGCCTACTTCACCGGCGCCTTGAACTACATTAAATACGCCAGCAGGGACGCCTGCTTCAATAAACACCTCGGCTAATTTAATTGCACCAAGCGGCGTTTCTTCAGACGGCTTAAAAATAAATGCATTACCCGCTGCGAGGGCTGGGCCTGATTTCCAACATGCAATTTGTAATGGGTAGTTCCATGCACCAATACCGGCACAAATACCTAAAGGCTCTTTGCGTGTGTAGTAAAAGTCATCGCCAACCATTTGTTGTTGACCAACTTGTGCAGGGGCAAGGCCTGCAAAATATTCAATTACATCTGCGCCTGTTTCAACATCTACGCAGTTAGCTTCTTGCATTGGTTTACCAGTATCGAGTACTTCAACCAGTGCAAGCTCATCATTGCGCTCGCGTAAAATAGCAACGGCGTTTAGTAAAATACGGCTGCGCTCAATAGGGGTCATCGCTGACCAAACTTTAAAGCCTTGTTTTGCACTTTCTATCGCTGCGTTTTGAACATGCTGGTCAGCGACTTCAACGGCATAAATTACCTGGCCGGTTGCAGGATTTACTACATCAAATGTTTCGCCGCTTTTATTTGCAAGGAATTGGCCGTTGATAAAGTTTTGATAGATAGGTGTAGTCACGTTAGGCTCCATATTGCTTGATAAGTGAATGCACGTAGTTTTTAGCTAGTGATTCACTGTGTTTAAACTGATTTTCGTCTGATTGGCTTAATACGGCACGAAGCCATAAGCCATCAATCATTGCTGCGGTTAATTCAGCCGCGAGGGTTGCTTGCGCTAAAGGCATTAATTGCTTAAATGAAACGGTTAAATTGCTTTGCAAGCGTTTACTGTTTACATTTTGCAAACGATGAAGTTCCTTATCGTGCATTGATTGCGCCCAAAAACTTAACCACGTCCGAGTGGTGTCTTTTCGTTGTTGTACTAGCGCAAAGTTTGATTCAACAATAAACATTAACCTTTGAGTTGCTGTGGTATTTTCATTAACCTTACTAATTAAGTCGTCTTTCAAGTTCGAGAGTAAGTAACGCACAGTTGCTTCAATTAGCCCCTGTTTCCCACCAAAGTAATGGCTAATTATGCCTGATGACATTCCAGCGTTTTTACTAATACTATTGATAGTAGTCGCCTGTAATCCTTTTTGAGCAACTGACTCTATAGTCGCGTCAATTAGCTGCTGACGCCTTACAGGTTCCATTCCAACTTTAGGCATAATTTTTATTAATTGATCGTTCAATAAAGATAAGCTTAAGGTAATAGCTCTAACAATTCAAGGCTTGTGTAAATGGTAAGAGAGTAAAGTATGGATAAATAATTAACAAAATGAGTATGAAATGATGTAAAATTAACAACTCAAGACCTTGTTTAAAGTCTTTAAATAACAATGGTTTGTATGTTTTATTGGTATTGTTCTTTATAGTGTAATCAATTCTTTACGAGGTGAGTGAAACTTTTAGTGATTTATTTGTTAGTGCGATAACTATTAGAGTACTAATTGTATTTTTTACCAGCAAGGCATTTACATAAAGGTAAAGGGAATAGATATGTTGGTGCAATCAAAATCCGGTTTCAAAGAGAAATATGGGAGGTAAATTAAACAAATGTTAACGCGAAGTAGGGGCAAAATAAGGCGCTGTTTAGCTTTCAACAACACCTTTAAATAATAAGGGATAACGTCTTAAACGATTGCCAATATAGTCATCGGCCATAATCTGCTCACAAATTTCGTCGATGTTATCAGTCGCTTCAAACACCCAATCAAAACGTTCAATCGCGAGCAAAAAACCGCGCTTTAAGTGTGTTTGTTCGCGGTAATAAGCAAGATTATTTTTTATCAGTTGCAGCTTTTCAGGCTCAGCTTTTAATTGCGCAATAACTTGGTGAATAAACTGCAAATTGCGCGAACTAGTTGGTCTATTTCGTCTATTTGTTGGTCGCATTACTCTTCATTAGCTATGTTGTAAAGTTTCTTCAAAAAGTCGTCTTTGTGTTTGTCATGTTCGTAATCTAAATGGTAGGTATTATGAAATCCAAAGCGTAATAACACCCCACTGCCTTGTAAGTAAACGGTATAGCCGTCAATATCAGAAAATGCAGTTACTCCCTGATAAAGCTTACCTTCTTCTGTGGTCTCACCTCGTTGCTGGATACGTTCGTAAACCGCTAGAATCTGTTTGTTGTCGATTTCATTTTTCATTGTCTGCACCTTTATTTACTCTTTCATACGCTATAGATATGCGGGTCGATCATCATAAAAACAATAGTCAAGAATGTGTGATATTGCTTTGCTATTTTTAATTTATAAATTATGCTCAGAGCTCACTCTATGTTGAGCTTTTACCATGATAGACAAGGCGTTACTTTTAAAAACTCGTGACTTATCCGACCAACTCATTGCGCTGCAAACCCCAATTAGAATTCTCGATGCAATTAATTGGGATAAACAGACTAAAGAAGAATTTTTTAGGCAAAAATGCCAAAAAAATCCTTTAATAGACCGTGCTTACTACCAACAGCGAGATTTAGGGTTTGTGCCTAGTGAGTTGCGCCAAGCATTTTCAACACTGCACCGAAATATTATTAATCAGTTGGGGCAATTAAACCCAATAACTCAATATATGGGTAAAATGTGTAGCGAATATAAAACAGTGCTTAATATGCTGGAGTACCGAGGTACTGCCGAATTTCATGACTTGTCGGTAGAGCTTTTTGGGCATCCAAAAGACCTTTTTCATGCTGGTGAGCCATCGTTATCTGAGCTTGCTAATATGCTTGAGCAGCCATTAAAAAGTTTGCTTGATGCGAACATTTTGCCTGAAGATCCTAAAAATATTGATGCCAGTGATGCGGTGCGTATTTTGTCTGAGCAGGTCAATGCCAGTATGCAAGGGATTAATGTGGAAGTAATGCTTAGTGATGGAATTGTCAGTGATGCGGCAGCAGGAGCTAACAATATAAAGCTTAATCAAGATGTTAAGTTTTCTCAGCGCGAATTAGATATTTTAGAGGTGCACGAGGGCTGGATCCATGTAGGCACCACTCAAAATGGCTTAGCGCAACCTTATTTAACTTGTTTGAGTAAAGGCACGCCAAGCTCTACCGTTACCCAAGAAGGGCTTGCAGTACTGACCGAAATAATTACTCTTAAATCAACACCACGTCGCTTATCAAAATTAGTAAACCGTATTCAAGCGGTCACCAAAGTGATTGATGGTGCTGAGTTTGTAGATATATACCGAGATTATGTAGCACAAGGGTTATCAAAAGACGACAGCTACACCCTTGCACAGCGTGTATTTAGAGGTAGCACCGCAACCGGCTTACCGTTTACTAAAGACATTGCTTATATAAAAGGCTTTGTATTGGTTTATAACTTAATTCGGGTGGCGATACAGCTTGGCAGAATTGACCAATTACCGCTATTGCTGGTGGGTAAAATATCAATTGATGACTTTAGGTTAATATCGCAACTACATGATTTAGGTGTGATTGAAAACCCACAATTTGTGCCGCCTCATTTTAAAGATTTAAGAGGACTTGCTACGTGGCTGAGCTTTGGTCGTTTTATTGGTAATTTGTCATTTGAACAATTAGAAAACGACTACAAGCCGTTGTTTTTATGATTTATAAGTGAGCTTTTTCTCAGAAACAAAAAAAGCCCAAAAATGGGCTTTTTTTAATTTAGCACAACTCAGTTAACGTGCGTTTGTGCTCTCGAAAATTTTATCTGCAGAGGCTGCAACAAATCCAGTGTAAATTTCACCATCAGGTTTTGGATAACGAATAGCAAACTCGTAAAAACAGCTAGGAATGCGCATATCGCCATCGCTAAAGGTCACAGCGTATTCATCAGCTAATGTTGATGATTGCTCTAATAGCACTTCTGGTGAGCCTTTTACTTCGCCTCCTGAGGTATTAAGTGCAAAACCGGCATCTTTAAGAGCTTGGTTTACATCATGGATGTTATCAAATTTAGCTAAGGTATTAATGTTCACAGTAAAATGATTTGCACGGTAACCCCACGCAGACATCCACGCTGCATATTCGCTCTCAGCTAATAACTTTTTGTAAGTATCAGTGCTTACTTGCCAGTGTGTGCCTGAATATAAAAAATTATCGGCAGTCACAGCGCTTTCGTCAATTTGTGCCACCATATCCGTAACGATTGCTTGTAGCTCAGGCGAAAATTTTTCAACTAATAATTCAGAAATAAACACTTTAGGCTGTGTCGGATCGCTATGCTCATAATGCTTGGCGTAGAGTTTTTTTGCTTCAAAGTGATATTCACCACATTCTTTATAACCAATAGCTAAAAAGTGCGCAGCTAGTTTTTCAAGGCCTACTTTTTCTATGTTAAAAGTACGCAGTGCAATATGGTCGTTAATAATGTCGTCTTTTTGCGTTGAGCCTAATAAGTCATGAATTTTATCAGCTGATGGCGTTACTGTTAGGTAGTTTTGCCATAAGTTATCAAATAATGTGTTTACATCAGTATGCATGGTAAATCCTTAAATTTTCTAAAATTGTTATTCAATAATTAAGCCCGGCGCGAGGGTTTGCGGTAAGTTAACTTTTTCTGACTCTACTGAGGCCACTGGGTATGCGCAGTAATCAGCAGCATAGTATGCACTAGCTCTGTGGTTACCACTGGCACCTATGCCACCAAATGGCGCTGCGCTTGATGCGCCTGTAATAGGGCGGTTCCAGTTAACAATACCGGCACGAATACGTTTTAAAAAGTGGCTGTAATCATCTTCGCTGTCTGCAAGTAAACCTGCAGATAAACCAAAGCTGGTGTTATTCGCCTCTGCTATAGCGCTATCAAAGTCAGTGTAACGATATACTTTAATTAGCGGGCCAAAGTGTTCTTCATCGGCGATTTCATCGATTTTAGTGACATCAATAATACCCGGGCTGACAAAGCCAGTGCCTGGTTTTAATTGTTTAAGCTCAACGAGTACCTCAGCACCTTGTTTAACTAGGTCAGCTTGCGCTGCAACCATGCCTAAGGCGGCTTTTTCACTGATCATGGCACCCATAAATGGTTGATCGTCAGCAAAGCTATCATCTACAAGGATATTTTTGGTTGCGCTGATCAGCTTTTCTAAAATAGCATCGCCATTGGCTGATTTTTCAATAAATAATCGACGTGCACAAGTACAACGCTGACCCGAAGTAATAAAGCCCGATTGAATAATATCGTGAACGGCTGCGCTCACATCAGCAACATCTTTAACCACTAGCGGGTTATTACCGCCCATTTCAAGCGCTAAGATCTTACCTGGATGGCCTGCAAATTGTTTATGTAATAAATGCCCTGTGTTTGAGCTACCAGTAAAAAATAAGCCATCGATATCTTGATGTGAAGCAAGTGCTTTACCTGTTTCTAGTTCACCTTGAACAAGGTTTATAACCCCAGCAGGTAAGCCTGCTTTTAGCCACAGCTCTAAAGTAAACTGTGCTACGTAAGGAGTTAGTTCTGATGGTTTAAACACCACGGTATTACCCGCTAATATAGCAGGGACTATATGACCGTTTGGTAAATGCCCAGGGAAATTATATGGGCCAAAAATAGCCACTACACCATGTGGTTTGTGGCGAATAAAGGCTTTTGCGCCAGGCATTGGGTTTTCGGTTGTGCCAGTTCGTTCATTGTAAGCACGGATAGCAATAGCAACTTTGCCTGTCATCGCACCGACTTCTGTGCGCGTTTCCCATAGTGGTTTACCTGTTTCACGAGCAATAATGCTAGCAAATTCTTCGCTGTGTTCTTTTAATTGGGCAACAAAGTTTTCTAAAATGGTAATACGTTGTTCAATTGGCATATCTGCCCATTGAATTTGCGCGGCTCTTGCCGCTTCAATAGCACTGCTAACTTGTTCGGGGCTGGCACCATTACCTTGCCAAACAACTTCGCCATTGCTTGGATTAACAGAATTAAAAGCAGGGCCTTGGCCTGCGTGCCATTGGTTATTAATTAGTTGTGTGTTCATAAATAGTGTTACAGGCGGAAAAATCGCGCTGCATCTCCTTGATTTAAATGAAGTGCATCAGCTACTTCTTGGCTGATAACTAAGGTGTGCTTTGCTTGATTATAATGAGCGTGTTTAGTGAACGTGGCTCTAAAGTCGCTAACCCCTTGATTACAAATAGCAAGGGTATCTGAGCTTTGCTCATTAATATGTTCAAGTTCACCAATGGTAATTGGGCATACTTGTGAATCACGAATACTGCGAATATTACCGAGCTTTGCCTCTACCGTGGGACCTGCGTCAAATAAATCAACGTAGCCACGATGTTCAAACCCTTCTTTTTCAAGCAACTTAAGTGCAGGCTTGGTTTTATCATGAACATGACCAATCACCGCTTGTGCTTTTTTACTTAGCAAGTTTACATAGATAGGGTATTTAGGCATAAGCTCGCTAATAAATACTTTATCGCCTAAACCAACTAAGTGATCAGCTTGTGGAAATTCAATACTAAAAAAGTGTTCTTGTAACCATTGCCAAAATGGAGAGTGCCCCTGTTCATCACTCACGCCACGCATTTCAGCAATTACAGTGTCGGCAAAGCGTTCACTATGTTGTGCCATAAATAAAAAGCGTGAACGTGATAAAAACCGCCCTGTTAAGCCTTTTCTGCTGTCTTCACGTAAAAATAAAGTACATATTTCTGAGCAGCCTGTGTAGTCATTACACATACTTAAAATATCAACGGTATTGTAAACGTTTAAGGTGGGTGAATGATGGACAGTTTTACCTAAATGGTAGTGATACAAAGGCACAGACAAACCGACGGCCGCTTCTATGGCGGTAGTACCAATTACTTTGCCAGTGTCACTGTCTTCTAAAACAAATAAATAGCTTTCATCGATAGGCTTATTTACATTTTTAGTAAAGCTGTTTTGTGCACGGTCTATTTTTTCTTGTAGTTGTCCATCATCGACAGGTAAAGAGGTAAAACCATGGCCTGATTCAATGGCAATCTCTTTAAGTGCTGCAAAATCATTGACAGTAATAGGACGTAATACTTGCATTAACTACTTGCTCCAATAAAGCCCTGAGGTAAACATTTATCTCAGGGCTTTATATGTTTTACTTAGTGATTAACCGTTTACAACTTCGCTTACTGCTTTTTCAAAGCGAGCTAAGCCTTCCTTAATATCCTCAAATGGGATCACTAATGAAGGTGTAAAGCGGATAACGTTCATTCCGGCTACTAAATTCATTAAACCGTTATTAGCACTTGCAACTAAGAAGTCGCGAGCACGGCCTTCAAATTTTTCATTTAATGCAGCACCAATAAGTAAGCCTTTACCACGGATTTCACTAAATACATGGTATTTTTCGTTAATGGCATTTAGACCATCACGGAACATTTGTTCACGTTCTTTTACGCCATTTAAAACCGCAGGGGTATTTACTGTATCAAATGCAGCTTCTGCAACAGCACATGCCAATGGGTTACCACCGTAGGTAGAACCATGAGTCCCTATTTTTAGGTGTGCTGCAATGTCAGTAGTCGTGATCATAGCGCCAATTGGGAAACCGCCACCTAATGCTTTTGCCGTGGTTAAAATATCAGGAATAACATCTAAGCCTTCGTATGCATATAAATGACCTGTACGGCCAACGCCGGTTTGTACTTCATCAAAAATAAGCAGTGCGTTATGCTTAGTACACAGTTCACGTACTTTTTGTGCAAACTCATTGGTTGGTGGCACAATACCGCCTTCACCTTGTAATGGCTCCATCATTACTGCACAAGTATCATCGCCAATTAAGGCTTCAAAGGCAGCAATATCATTGTAGTCACAATGAACAATATCAGCAGGCTTTGGCCCAAAACCATCAGAATAAGCGGCTTGGCCACCTACAGTTACAGTGAAAAAAGTACGGCCATGAAAGCCTTTATTAAAAGCGATGATCTTAGACTTTTCAGCACCAAATTTGTCCAAGGCAAAGCGACGCGCTAACTTTAAAGCCGCTTCGTTTGCTTCAGCTCCTGAGTTTGCAAAGTAAACTTTTTCTGCAAAGGTAGCATCAACCATTTTCTTAGCTAAGCGAAGTGCTGGCTCATTGGTCATTACATTTGCTAAGTGCCAAATTTTTTCGCCTTGCTCTTTTAGTGCGCTCACTAATGCAGGGTGACAATGACCTAAACAATTAACCGCAATACCACCGGCAAAATCGATAAATTCGTTGTTATTTTGATCCCACACGCGTGAGCCTTCACCACGAACGGGAATAACTGCAGATGGGTTGTAATTAGGGACCATTACGTCGTTAAATAAATCTCTGGTTACTTGCATTTTTACACCTAAATTAATCACATAAAAAACGTTGCTGAAAAATAACGATAAGCTCAGGCTTATTCAGCAATACAATGCGTTCATACTTATTAAAAATGTCATTATCAAAGGTTATGGATTAAATTTGCAGTGCTATTTTGTGAAAAATGATTAGAATAATAGTCAAAATAACGAACCTTATTAGCATTATGATAACTCCCCAAGATAAAAAGCTACTATCAGTATTAAAAACGAACGCTAGAGCAAGTATTTCTGACCTTGCAAGGCATTTAAATTTATCCCGCTCAACAGTGCAAAGTCGCATGCTTAAGTTGGAGCAAAGTGGGGTGATTAAAGGGTATAACGTTGACTTTGGAGATGATTTTTTAAATAGCTTAGTTTCTGCACATGTCTCAATAAAGGTCAAACAAAAGCTAACGACTAAAACCAACGTAGAGTTAAAACAAATAGATGCCATATCTCAGTTGTATGCAATTAGCGGTGAATTTGATTTAATTGCCATTGTCGAAGCTCAAAACCTCGAGCAGTTAAGCCACTTATTAGACGATATAGGTAATTTAGATGGGGTAGAGCGCACTCGTTCATCGGTTATTTTAGAAACCAAATTTAAGCGTTAATTAGATTTATTTCTAACCATTCAGTGAGTATTAATTATTTGCATTTAGGCTCACTTAATTGTAATCTCCTCGTTATTAGAAACAAGGATTGTTTTTGACCAAATCAATAGGCTTTTCGCCCCTGCATTTGCCACAATCCTCCAATACTAAACAAACCTGATAAGTATAGTTATTACATGCAAGAACACTAGTTGATTACAATGTGAGAAACAGGACGTTTTGGCAAAACAGCTCAAAAACATTACAAGGAAATGTTATGAAATACACAACACTAGCTGCTGCAGCCCTATTAATAATAGGTGGCTCATATTTAAGTGCAAAGGCCACTTTATTTGACTCAAGCGATAACATAACGGTTGAAACTTACAGCGACATATTTTTCAAACTAGAATCCTCACCCGTCAATATTGATGAGATTATTACTGGCGCGAGTCAGTTTGCCAATAGCTTATGTGATGAAAGTATTTATCAAGAAGTTATTGGTGAGTCAGTAAACTCATGTAAGCAAAAATTCAAACAATCACAAGCGCAATGTGCTGACTTTATTACAAAAAATAGTCAGGCTATGTACACTGATAAGGTTGCTATAACGCTCGTATCTGAAAAGTTTATAAATTGCATGACGAATAGCTAAGTTATATTTTGTTCAAAGTTCACCCAAAGCTCCCTATTAGACTGGGTGACATTGGTATTTCAATATTTTAATTAGCATATTATACCCTGTGGTCTATGCTGAATTTATGAGTTGTTAATGCCCAGTTTGCTTTAGGGAGTACAATGCAAGAAAATTTACTAAACTCAGTTATCAAAATAACAAAAAACAGAGACGTAGACTCACTTGAATACAGCTTGATATCGACCATCCAAGAGTTTATTGGGTGTAAAGAAGTTTCAGTTTATAAAGACATAGAAGTTCAGGGTCAACTTACCATTGAACAAAGCCTTTGTTTGAAAGTGACTGGTGAAAAGCAATTTGAGTGGGTACAACGACAAATTGTTGCACACCCCGAGGATGAGCTTTTATCCTGCTTACGTTCTGCTTGCATTATCACGGTGCAATCAACAGATGGCATCGAACGCCGTTGGTTACCCATTACCCGCCAAGAGAAAACAGTCGCCGCAATTTCTGTGGTTTCAAACAGCCTAGATAGTCCAGCTCAGGTGATGTTGAATGCTTTTTGTCGTATTTTTGAAAATTATTTAGTGATTCTTCATGAAAACGAAAGAGATAAATTAACAGGACTATTAAATAGACAAACCTTTGAGAAAAAAATAAAACAACTGATTGAAAAACAAGTATTAAAAGTTCACAGTTCTTCCCGAGATGAGGGTAAAAGGCAAAAAAAATACGCATCTACATCTTGGTTAGCTATTTTAGATATTGATCATTTTAAAAATATAAACGACAAGTATGGTCATATTTGCGGTGATGAAGTACTGCTGATATTAGCGCAAAAAATGCGTCACTTTTTTCGTTCAACCGATTTAATTTTTCGCTTTGGTGGTGAAGAATTTGTGATTGTTTTTGAGCCCACTGATGCAGATTCCATATGTAATAAAATGGCAGAATTTTTACAACTCGTCAGAAATACTTCGTTTCCTTTTGTTGAAAACATGACGATCAGTGCTGGTTTAGCACGTATTAGCCCTTATGATTTCCCAATCACTGTAATAGAAAGCGCCGACAAAGCACTGTATTACGCTAAAAATAATGGCCGAGATAAGTTTTGTGTATACGAAGATTTAATCGCTGAACAGCTAATCAACGTACAAGAAAACGATTCAGAAATAGATTTATTTTAACCTACTGGGCTTGTGCGTGGCTTCGCTGTACCTTTACCTTAGTAACTTGATCGAGCTTTAAAAAATAAACATTACCGCCAATGCCTTTAAATTCCTCATCGGTAAAGGCAATTGTATTATCATCATAAAACGTGATCGCTTCTTTTTGGGTCACAATACCAAGATCAATTTTAGACACATCACCAGAGAAAAATTTATCCCCTTTAAAATTTTCAAACAGCCAAATGCTGGTTGAGTCTAGTAGCGCAAGTTTTTTTCTATCTGGGCTGAGTGCTGCAGAGGTGATCCAGCATAACTTTTCCATGGTGGTGCAGGTTCTAAATGAGTCAATTAGCTGGGCGTCAAAATTTGCTGCATGATCGCCTACTTTGTAAACATTGGTAATACCATCAAAGGGTTCAGTTCGGTTTTTAGTAAATAAATATAAGTGCCGGCCAAAAGCGACAAAAGCTTCTAAGTCATAATTGCGTTGATCAGGTTGTATTGGACTGCCGTCTAATTCTGGGTAGGTAAATTTAATTATCTCGGCTTCAGTGGTATTTGTTTTAATATCAATCGGGTTTTCTATTTTATAAATGGTTAGCCACTTACGTTCATTTTTATTATTACCAAAGTCACCCAAGAAAAAATGACCAAAGTTATTTTGTGTCATGTCCTCCCAATCAATGTTTTTTGCGTTGCTGACTAAAATTTCTTTAGCGATAGAGCCATCGTCATTGAGTCTATATAGCTTAGGTTCGTCGCCACTGTCATTAATAGCCCACAGACGTTTATATTTATCAAACTCAATGCCAGAAATTTCTTTTAACTTTGGGTCTACAGAGACAAGCTTTTTACTATATAGTGTATAAATTGAACTACCCACAACAGCGATGGTAGTGAGAAAAATAATAACAGAGGTAATAAGAATGCTTTTTTTAATCATAGTTTTTAAATATTTATCGGCATTGGCTAGGTAGATAATTATTATCGCTGATGATGTGGTTAAGCTAAAGGTTTTTTAACCTCAATGCGGTAATAAAAAACGATTATGTGTGAATTGTTGTAAAAGAAATTTAATCGGGTGTAGTTGGTTTAAAAATTGCTCAGTTAAAGAGCTTACCTAAAAACCTGTTTAAAATGGTTAAAAACTGCACCAACCTAGTGCGGTAAAATAAATAACGCACTGTAATAATGCGTAAATAATGTTTTGTTTAACTCTAAGCTTGTTTTTATGTGAATGAATGGATTCCACATCGCCTATTTAAGCTGTTTGGCCTGTGGCAAAGATGAATAACCCTTACGGTTTAGTTGGAGCCTATTATGTTGAATAAACGCTTTTTTAAGACAAAAAACGAAGCAGAAGTCACGTTTGAATTTTCTCATCCTGATGCTGATGATGTCTGTTTACTTGGGGAGTTTAATGATTGGCAGCCAGTGCCAATGAAACTGAATAAAAAGTTGGGTGTGTTTAAGTGTAAACAGCGTTTGCCTGTTGATAAAGAGTTTCACTTTCGTTATTTGATTAATGGTAAGCAGTGGGATAACGACCATCAGGCTGATGGTTATCGGGCTAATAATTTTGGTTCAGAGAACAGTATAGTAAATACACAACGCATTAATTAAGGTTGGTGAATGGACGCACTATCGCAATTATTTTATTTGCATGGAATAGGCTATGAATACACTAAGTACACTGGTGAACACGTTGTTTTTAGCGAACAAACGCGCAAGTTAGCCTTGCAGTGTTGTGGCGTTGACACCAGTGATGCAGAGCAAATAGATAAGTTAAATTACCAATTAGATGCGGCCACTTGGTTAACGCTTGCACCGGCTGTTAGCTTAGTAAAACAGCCTAGCAATGTGCTTAAAGTACGTATTAAAGAAACCGACGCGCACCATAAAATTACGCTTAACATACCTGCATTAAATATTAAGCTACAATTTGAACAAATTGCTGACTATGCGCCATTAGGCGAGTATTTTTTAAATGACTGCCGTTATATTGAAATAGCGTTGCCACTTACCCATTTACCTACGGGTTATTATGATGCGTTGCTGAGTATGGGAGCGCAATCGGCAACTACACAAATTTGGTCTATCCCTAAACAAGTTTATCAAATTGCCGATAGTAAACGCCTTGGCTTATCAATTCAGTTATATACATTAAAAAACCAAGCCGGAATGGGAATTGGTGATTTTAATGATTTACTTGAATTAACCACATTATGTGCAAAACAAAAAATGGATTATATTTTACTTAATCCTCTGCACTTATTATTTGCAGATAACCCAGAGTGCGCTAGTCCCTATAACCCCAGTAACCGCGCGTTACTCAATCCATTGTATATAGCAATTAACTTATCGACAGATAGTATTAACAACCCCGCTTTAGATGATTACTTATCTTCTTGTTGTTTAACGTCGCACAGCGAGCAAGATATAACCTTTATTAATTATAAAACGGTTACTGAGCAGAAATATAATGCCTTTAAACTGCTTTTTGTGCATTTTCAACAACAGGGTAGTCAAGCACGGCAAGACGAGTTTACAGCCTTTTGTAAACAGCACCGCGATGTACTTGCTATGCTAGAAACCACAGAACCGACATTCGACTATTACCTGCAATGGCAAGCACATAGCCAACTCATACTGTGCCAACAACATTGTATCGACCAAGGAATGGCGATTGGTTTGATTAACGACTTAGCAGTTGGCTGTGCCAAAGAGGGCAGCGAATATAAACATCAGCTGAAACTGTTTAGCCAAGATGCGACTGTAGGAGCTCCACCGGATCCTTGGGCTGAAAGTGGCCAAAATTGGGGTTTGCCAGCAATAAATCCTCAGCGCCTTGCTGACAATAACTATTATTTTTACCGCTCACTTATACGCGCCAATATGAATGCTGTGGGTGGATTACGCATTGATCATGTTATGGCAATTAGACGTTTATGGTGGTGCTTTAGCAATAATAACAGCCAAGATGGTTGCTATGTTTACTATCCATTCGAGCACTTGTTAGCTATTTTGAAAATAGAATCTCACCTAAATAAGGCTGTCGTGATAGGCGAAGATTTAGGTGTTGTGCCACCTGAAGTAAAAGAAGCGCTGGTGAGCAGTGGAATTTTTTCAAACAGTTTATTTTATTTCGAAAAACAACAAAATGATGAATTTGTTAATCGTGATGATCTTAGCGAACAATGCCTGCTGATGATTGCCAATCATGACGTACCGCCATTTGTTGGCTGGTGGCAGCATAGTGATTTAACCCTCAAACAACAGTATCAGCTGATTGATGCCGCTAAACACCAGCAGCTAGTGCAGCAACGTCAACAAGAGCAACAACGGTTAGTTGATTTTATTAATGCACAAGACACACATTCTGACATGTCATTAAACACTGATACTTTTGCGATTTATAGCGCGCTGGCTTTGTGTTTAGCAAAGTCGCCATCGCGATTATTTGCCCTACAAATTGATGACTTAGACAAACAATGCTACCCAGTTAACATTCCGGGTACAGATAAAGAATATCCCAATTGGAGACGGGTGTTAACACATACGTGCGAGGATATTTTTACTGATAACGCATCACTTTTGACTGCAATACATTCAATGAGGAATGGGTAAATGGGCAGTATAAAAAATATGAAATCAACGCCAGTGACTGATTATGATTCACAAGTTACTGCGCTCGCAGCAGGACGGTTTAAAGACCCGTTTAGTTTTTTAGGAGCGCACAGTACACAAAGCGGCATAGAAATTCGAGTGTATTTGCCAGCTGCACTGCAGGTTGAATTGTTAATTGGTGATCAAACAATTACTGCATTGCGCTATAAACAAAGTGATTTATTTATAGCTGAGCTATCAAGCATGCCGAGCAGTATGTATCAATGTCATGTTAGCTATAGAAGCAATAATATTACCTTTTACGATGAATACAGTTTTAGTAGTACCCTTGATGAGCAAGCAATGTACTTGTTCAATGAAGGGAGTCTTGAGCATGCTTATGCGCACTTAGGCGCGCAATTTATTACACAACAAGGCGTAGACGGTGTTCGTTTTTGTGTGTGGGCGCCAAATGCTGCCAGCGTTTCAGTGATTGGTGAATTTAACTTTTGGCAGTCCAATCGTCACTTTATGCGATTTCATCCGGCTAGTGGAGTATGGGAGTTATTTATCCCGGGGCTGTGCGCCGATATGTGCTACAAATTTGCTATCACCACACTCAGTGGTGAAGTTTTAGATAAAGCCGATCCCTTTGCTTTTAAAATGCAGCAAGCGCCAGGTACAGCAAGCATTTTACAATACAAACCCACCCCTATCACGCTTAGTGAACAAGCGATCAAAAATAGGCAAAAGCGTAATCATATTGATGCCGCTATTAGTATTTATGAAGTGCACTTAGGTTCTTGGCAACGCGCTGAGCATAATCGTTATTTAAGCTACAGCGAGCTGGCAGATAAGCTTGTAAGTTACGTGGTTAAAATGGGGTTTACGCATTTACAACTTATGCCTATCAGTGAATACCCGTTTGATGGTTCTTGGGGTTATCAGCCGGTAGGCTTGTTTGCGCCTACAAGCCGCTTTGGTGATTACAACAGCTTTAAATACTTAGTTGAGCAATGCCATAAAGCCAATATCGGTATTTTACTGGATTGGGTGCCGGGGCACTTTCCAAGCGACCCTCATGGGTTACATTGTTTTGATGGCACCCATTTATATGAACATGCTGATATGCGTCAAGGGTTTCACCCTGATTGGAATACCTATATTTATAATTACGATCGCCCTGAAGTTAAAAGCTTTTTAATATCAAATGCAATGTATTGGCTCAGTCAATTTGGCATAGATGGACTGCGAGTAGATGCGGTGGCATCTATGTTGTATCTTGATTACAGCCGAAAAGAAGGGCAATGGGTAGCTAATTGCTTCGGTGGCAGAGAAAACTTAGGGGCTATTGAGTGCCTTAAACAAGTAAACATACGCAGTTATAAAAATAACCCCGGTATTATGATGGTGGCTGAGGAGTCAACGGCGTGGCCCGGAGTAACGCAAAGCGTTGAGCATAATGGTTTGGGCTTTGGTTACAAATGGAATATGGGCTGGATGAACGACAGCCTGCATTACATGCAGCAAGACTCACTATTTAGGAAATACCATCATCATAAAATGACATTTTCTATGGTGTATGCTTTTAGTGAAAATTACATTTTACCACTGAGTCATGATGAAGTAGTCCACGGTAAAGGTTCACTTCTAAACAAAATGCCCGGTGACGATTGGCAACAGTTTGCTAATTTACGGGCTTATTATGCGTTCATGTGGGCGCATCCAGGAAAAAAACTTCTGTTTATGGGCGCCGAAATAGCACAGCGAAAAGAGTGGGATCATGACCATTCAATAGACTGGAACTTGCTTGAGTATCAAAGTCATCAAGGTATTCAAGATACGGTAAAACGCCTTAATCATGTGTACCAAGCCCACCCAGCACTTTATGAGCTTGATAGCTGTGCTACAGGCTTTTCATGGATAGATAATAATAACAATCAGCAAAGTATATTTAGCTTTATTCGTTATGCTAAAAGTGCTGACGATTTTATGGTTGTTGTCGCTAATTTTACCCCTACTGCTTATCAACATTTTACCTTAGGCGTGCCTGCTAAAGGCAGTTATAAGGTGATATTAAATACTGATGAGTCATGTTTTTTTGGCTCTGGCATTAATGTTACTGATGAGCCAAGCCAACTTATTCATTCAATTAATCAACCAAGCCATGGCTTTGATCACAGTATCACATTACAGATGGGTGGCTTAACCACTGTTTACTTACAAAAGGTGAATGATGAGTAATTGCTTTGAGGTTACCCATGGTGCATCTCTTCCATTGGGATCGACTGTACAAAACAACGGCGTCAACTTTGCCTTATACGCCCCTAATGCAAGCCAAGCTTTTGTTTGTTTATTTGATAAAAGTGGCCATACAGAAATATTAAAAATAGCTATGAATATTAATGAAGGCGGGGTGTGGAGTATTCACGTTGCGCCACTTAGCGCTGGCGCATTATATGGCTTTAGGGTTGATGGTGAGTATAACCATGAAAAGGGCATGTTATTTAATGAACATAAGTTGCTGATTGACCCGTATGCAAAAGACTTGTTTAACGAGTTTACTTGGAGCGAGCGCCATTACGGACAAATGCCGATAGGCACTAAAAGCGTGGTTAATAATGCGATAGATATGCCTAAATCTAAAGTGACTACATCGGTTGCTTATACCAATAAAAAGCCACAGCATAGCTGGGCTAATACGGTAATTTATGAGTGTCATGTAAAAGGTGCTACCTGTCGTCATCCAGGTATTCCAAAAG
Organism: Pseudoalteromonas sp. US3C1004; assembly: GCF_048401065.1. Taxonomy (GTDB): domain Bacteria; phylum Pseudomonadota; class Gammaproteobacteria; order Enterobacterales; family Alteromonadaceae; genus Pseudoalteromonas; species Pseudoalteromonas undina. Next base: position 702,649 of record NZ_CP183074.1, on the reverse strand, counting down.
TACAGCAAGGCACGTTTTTAGGCTTAAGCCACCCGTGCTTTATTGAGCATTTAAAAAGTTTAGGTGTGACCGCTATTGAGCTTTTGCCTGTGCATGCGTTTATAAGTGAACAATTTTTAATTACTAAAGGGCTGCAAAATTACTGGGGCTACAATAGCATCAATTTTTTTACTCCCCATAAAGACTATTTGGTTAATGACGATATAAACGAATTTAAACAGATGGTTAGCGAATTACACCGCGCCAATATTGAAGTTATTTTAGATGTTGTATACAACCATACAGCAGAGGGGGGCAGTGATGGACCGATATTGTCTTTACGTGGCTTCGATAACCTCACTTATTATCGCACTATAAATGGGCAACCCAATGTATATATAAATGATACTGGCTGTGGTAACACCTTAAATATTGACCATCCAAAAACCTTGCAATTGGTTCTTGATAGCTTGCGTTATTGGGTGGAAGTTATGGGGGTTGATGGCTTTCGATTTGATTTAGCCACCATTTTAGGGCGTTCAAGCACGGGTTTTAGTGCCTCTCATACGTTTTTACAGGCCGTTGCACAAGATCCTATATTAAATAAAGTAAAACTGATCAGTGAGCCGTGGGATATAGGCCCTGGCGGGTATCAGTTAGGTGCTTTTCCTGCTCCTTGGCGTGAGTGGAATGATCAATACCGTGATGTGATTAAACGCTTTTGGCAAAGTGAAAAAGGCATTATTAGTGATGTTGCCAAGCGTTTACATGGCTCGTTTGATATTTTTGAACACAGTAACCGCGGCCCGCTTAATAGTATTAATTTTATTACCAGTCATGATGGTTTTACCCTTGCCGACTTAGTCAGTTATGAGCACAAACATAACCAAGCAAATGGTGAAAACAATCAAGATGGCCACAGCGCTAATTATTCGTTTAATTGCGGAGTTGAGGGATTTAGTAGCGATCCTGAAATAATAAACTTACGGCTCCAACAACAAAAAAACTTTTTACTTACCTTGCTACTCTCTAAAGGGGTGCCAATGATAGCCGCTGGCAGTGAAATGGCCCATTCTCAAGGTGGTAATAATAACGCTTATTGCCAGAATAACCGCACAAGCTGGCTGGCATGGAAAGACTCACAACTAAACCACTCATTAATTCAGTTTATAGATGATGCATTAAAAATTAGGCACGGTCACAGTGCGTTTAAACACAGTGTGTTTTTAGATGATATTGATGAACGTTTCACCGTTAAGTGGTTCACCGAGCAAGGTAAAAAAATGGATGAAACACATTGGCATGAAGATACGCGACAATTTTTAATGTATAGCTTACTTGATAAGCAAAATAAGCACGCCTTATTAATTATTTTAAACGCCAGTAAACAGCCCGTGGTCTGCCAATTACCACAATCGCCCATTACTGCGACATGGGCGTTAGTGTTATCAAGCGTAAATAACGCATCAACTGTTGTTGAAGAAGATGCAACCGTGAATATTTCAGCACAAAGTAGTTGGGTTTTTAGTGCCAATTTAGAAGGCGAAGATTATGACTAAGCAAGACGAGCAAGTGTGTGTGGTAAAAGGCTGGCAAGAAGGCCCGGTTATTGATGAAAGTACCTTAAGTGATGATTTAACTCGCCACTTTTATTACACCTTAGGGCGTGATGTGGTGGGAGAGTCGCAGTTGTATTTATATCATGCATTGGCGCTGACAATAAGAGATAGACTCGTTGCGCGTTGCAGAGAAACTAATCAGCAAATTAAACAACAAAAACGCCGCAAAACAGCGTATTTATCGCTAGAGTTTTTAATGGGTAGAGCACTGGGTAATGCGGTACTCAACCTTGATTTAGAGTCTCAGGTAAGTACTGCACTACAAGCTTACTGTACTGAGCTGGAAAATGTAGAACAAGCAGAGCATGATGCCGGCCTAGGTAATGGTGGCTTGGGGCGCTTAGCGGCATGCTTTTTAGATAGTTGCGCGAGTTTAGCGCTGCCAGTAGTAGGTTATGGAATTCGCTATGAATACGGCATGTTTAATCAATCAATAAAAGAAGGCAACCAAATTGAGCAGCCAGATAACTGGCTACGCGAAGGTCACCCTTGGGAATTGAGCGCTCCAGAGCAAGCTAAACGAGTTAAGTTCTCGGGTTATGTACAAAGTTATACTGATAAATTTGGCCGTGAACATCGCCAGTGGATTAGCTCCCAAGATGTGCTTGCGGTTCCTTATGATGTTCCCATTCCGGGCTATAAAAATAATATTGTTAATACCCTTAGGCTTTGGAAGTCTGAAGCAACCGATGAATTTAATTTAACCGAATTTAATGCCGGTAGTTATTCAGAAGCGGTGGCGCAAAAAAACCTCGCAGAGCAAATAACCATGGTGTTGTACCCTAACGACAGCAGTGAAAATGGTAAAGAACTGCGTTTACGCCAGCAATACTTTTTATCATCGGCAAGCATTCAAGATGTACTGAGCCAGTGGATTGAGCAATACGGAGATAATTTTACTGATTTTGCTCAGCATCATGTTTTTCAGCTTAACGACACTCATCCTAGTATTGCCGTGGCAGAGCTGATGCGAATTTTAGTTGACGACCATGAACTCGACTGGGATCAGGCATGGAACATCACAATCAAAACCATGGCTTATACAAACCACACCTTATTGCCGGAGGCATTAGAGAAGTGGTCAGTGGGGTTATTTGCTAAATTATTACCACGTATTTTAGAAATTATTTATGAAATTAATGCCCGTTTCTTAGCAGAGGTTGCAAGGCATTGGCCGGGTGATGTGCAAAAGCAACGAGACTTATCATTAATTGAAGAGGGCGAAGAGCCGCAAATTCGCATGGCTTTCTTAGCCATTGTTGGTAGTTATTCAGTCAATGGCGTAGCCGCACTGCATACCCAGTTATTAACTGCGGGTTTGTTTAAAGATTTTTACTCATTATGGCCTGAAAAGTTTAATAACAAAACCAATGGGGTGACACCAAGGCGTTGGCTTGCTTATTGTAATCCGGGTCTGAGCCATATTATTAGCGAGAAAATAGGAAAAGACTGGGTAGGCGACTTTGCAAAAATTAGCCAATTACGCCGTTTTTATGATGATCCGCAATTGCACGTAACATGGCAGCAGGCAAAACGGCAAAACAAGCAGCGTTTAGTCGATTTAGTAAAACAAAAGTGTGGCGTCGAGTTTGATGTAAATATGCTATTTGATGTGCAGGTAAAGCGTATTCATGAATATAAGCGCCAGTTACTCAATGTCCTACATGTTATTCATTTATACGACCGCATTCGTCGTGGCGATACACAAGGCATGGTACCTCGTTGTGTATTACTCGGAGGTAAAGCCGCACCTGGTTATATGATGGCGAAGAAAATTATTAAACTGATTAATAATGTTGCTGAGGTGATCAACAAAGACCCTGAAGTATCGATGTTTTTAAGAGTTGCCTTTTTACCAAATTACAATGTGACCGCCATGGAAACTATATGTCCTGCAACAGATTTGTCGGAGCAAGTTTCTACAGCAGGTAAAGAAGCATCCGGTACCGGCAACATGAAGTTTATGATGAATGGTGCGCTCACAATAGGCACGTTAGATGGCGCGAATATTGAAATCCGCGATGCAGTAGGAGCTGAAAACTTCTTCTTATTTGGCGCACAAGCCGAGCATATTGACGAAATTAGAGCGCATTATAATCCCAGTGAAATTATTGCGAATAACTCAGCTCTAAACAGCGTGATGCATCTCCTTGAAAGTGGTCATTTTAATCTATTTGAACCCGGCTTATTTGATGATGTCATTAGCGGCATTAAAAGCAAAGACGATGCATGGCTAACCGCACATGACTTTGCCAGTTACATTGCAGCGCAGCGTGAAGTGGATAAAGCGTACGCTGATCAAACCCACTGGACTCAAATGAGTATTTTAAATACCGCGGCCAGTGGCTTATTTTCTAGTGACAGAACAATAGGCCAATATTGTGATGACATATGGCACTTAACCCCACTAGATACTTCACAGCAAACAGTAAAAACAAACACTGACACTAATAGCTGACACTAAATGGAGAGAGTAATATGCCCAGTTATGCAAATCGCTATATAAGTAATTTAACCAGAGACACCTATGCACTCATTCTAGCCGGCGGACGAGGTTCTCGTCTTCATGAGCTAACAGACTGGCGTGCAAAACCAGCCGTTTATTTTGGCGGCAAGCACCGTATTATTGATTTTCCACTATCAAATTGTATTAACTCTGGTGTAAGACGAGTAGGGATTGCAACGCAATATAAATCTCATTCGCTAATACGCCATGTAAATCGTGCATGGGGGCACTTTAAAAAGGAATTAGGCGAGTCAGTTGAGATTTTACCTGCATCACAGCGTAATGGTGATGAATGGTATTGCGGTACTGCCGATGCGGTATTTCAAAATATGGATATTATTCGCCATGAACTACCTAAATATGTAATGATTTTGTCAGGCGATCATGTATATCGTATGGATTACGGCGGTTTGTTAGCAAAGCATGTCGAAAATGGTGCCGATATGACCGTATGCTGTTTAGAAGTCGCGGTTGAAGAAGCAGCGAACACCTTTGGGGTAATGACCGTTGATCAAGAAAATCGAGTGCGACGATTCGACGAAAAACCAGCTGAACCAAGCTCTGTGCCTGGCAAACCAGGTACGTGTTTAGCGTCAATGGGTAATTACGTATTCAATACTGAGTTTTTATTTGAGCAATTACAAAAAGATTCACAAACCGAAGGCTCAGGACGTGATTTTGGTCATGACATTATCCCCGCCATTATCGAAGAGCATAATGTGTTTGCTTACCCATTTAGAGATCCCGCACAAGTAGGGCAACCTTATTGGCGCGATGTAGGGACCTTAGATTCATTTTGGGAAGCGAACATGGAGTTGGTTATGCCTGAGCCTCAATTGGATTTGTACGACCCTACTTGGCCAATTTGGACATATCAAGAGCAGCTTCCTCCAGCTAAGTTTATTTTTGATGATGACGATCGTCGGGGTATGGCTGTTGATTCAACCGTATCCGGTGGCTGTATTATTTCAGGCTCATTAGTGAGAAAGTCATTACTGTTTTCTAATGTACATATTCGCTCATATTGTATTATTGAAGAGTCGGTCATTTTACCCGGTGTTATAGTTAACCGTGGGTGTAAAATAAAACGTGCCATTATTGATAGAAGCTGTGAGATCCCCCCAGGATTAGAAATTGGTTATGATCGTAAAACCGACGAAGCCAATGGCTTTAGAGTATCTAAAAAGGGAATTGTTTTGGTAACCCGCGAGATGCTGACAAAGTTAGAGAATAAGTTAAATCAATAATTAAATAGCAAGGCGAAAGCCTTGCAGCTAACTATAAGAGTAAATAAATGCATGTATTAATGGTTGCCGCAGAAAATGATGCGTTACCTAATGCCAAAGTCGGTGGTGTTGCCGATGTCATACGTGACGTACCTAAAGCGTTAGCGGCACAGGGACTAACGATTGATGTGGTAATTCCTGATTATGGCTTTGAATTGGGTGAGCGCCGTTTTATTGGTGAAGTCAACGTTGCGTTTAATTCAGCCTCTCACGTTTTATCGCTGTTTGAAATTCCACAAACGCAAAATGCAGTAAGGCAAATAGTAATAAGCCACCCTTTGTTCAGCCAATCACATAGTGTGTATTGCAACGATGATGACAATCGTCCATTTGCTACTGATGCGAGTAAGTTTGCACTGTTTAATGCCGCGATTTGTGAAGCGCTTTTACAAGGGGTTTTAAAACAACCAAACACGTTACATTTACACGACTGGCACAGTGCTTGTGTGGCGGTGTTACTAAAATTTGAGCCTCGCTATCGTAAACTTGCTAAGCTGCGCTTGGTGTACACGGTTCATAACTTAGCCTTACAAGGTATTCGCCCTTTTAAAGACGATGACTCTAGCTTAGAAGCGTGGTTTCCCTCATTAAGTTATGATGGCCAATTGCTTTGTGATCCCCGTTACCCTCATTGCTTTAACCCCATGCGCAGTGCTATTAATTTAGTCGATAAAGTACATGTGGTTTCACCCAGTTATAGCCAAGAAGTGCAGATTGCGAGTAACGATGCAGGCGGTTTTTTTGGTGGTGAAGGACTTGAGCGTGATTTACAACAAGCGGCTGAGCAGGGCAAGCTGATTGGGATCCTCAACGGCTGTGATTACACAACTCAACACCCGAAGCAGGCAACGCTTAGCGAGCTTTTAGAGCAGATAGAAGCTACGCTTTTTAGTTGGATGGCAAAAAACGTACACTTAGACAGCAGCCACTATATTGCTCACCAACGTGTTTTACAATTTATGGCATCAGAGCAGCAAGGGCCTTTAGTGACCAGTGTAGGGCGGCTCACCGAGCAAAAAGTATTGCTGCTGTGCCAGCCACGCAACAATAGTTTAACTATTGATGAGGTATGCAAGGTTATAAACCAATATAATGGTCGTTTGATTGTATTGGGCTCGGGCGATAAAAAACTAGAACAATTATTTACCACTGCGATGGCGCGAAATAGCAATTTATTGTTTTTAAAAGGTTATGGCCAAGGTGTTGGTGATTTAATGTATCAACTTGGGGATTTATTTTTAATGCCTAGTTCTTTTGAGCCGTGTGGCATTAGCCAAATGCTGGCAATGCGAGCAGGTCAGCCTTGTCTTGTGCACAGTGTTGGCGGCTTAAAAGATACAGTTGAGCATAATGTGACTGGTTTTAGTTTTACTGGTGATACCTTATTAGCTCAGGCAGAGGCACTGTTGCATAGTTTATCTGAGGCCTTGAATGTAAATCACGCTAATCCTAAGCAATGGCAAGCGATAAAAAATAGCGCTAAGAACAGCCGCTTTGGTTGGGATGATGTTGTAACTGATTATATTACATACTTATATTAAAAAATTTATTAAAGTTCAGTGACATCCGTTCCTATTTGCGCTTTAATTACTTAGTCTGGTGGAAATAATGAAAAGTAGGTAATGTGTCGGTATTTGTGGCAAGGCAAGCAATCCTTAATCGTAATCAAAATGTAGTCGCATATGAACTACTGTTTCGCGATAGCCCTGAAAATTGCTTTCCAGGTGTTTCTGATGGTCAAGCAACGGCTCGCCTGATCATGGAAAACCAGCTTAACTTAGGTACTCGCCATATTACTTCGGGTAAAAAAGCACTGATCAATATTGGTCCTGAATCATTAAAACTCGATTTATGCGAATTTTTACCCTGTAAAGATGTGGTTATTGAATTACTCGAAACCATAGAGCCCACCGACGATACCTACGAGCTATGCCGTAAACTCTTTCACAGTAACTATAAATTAGCCCTTGATGACTTTGTTTACTCACCGCAGTGGGAACGTTTTTTAAAGCTAGTTAATTTAATTAAATTTGATATTCGGCTCACGCCACTGGATGAAATTCCACTGGTGGTCAATAAGCTAAAAAAACACAAAAATATTAAGCTGTTAGCTGAAAAAATAGAAACCGATGAAGAATATAAATTAGCTCGCCAAATGGGGTTTGATTATTTCCAAGGGTATTACTTTGCCCGCCCCGCAATGATAGAGCAAAAAGATATTCATTATAATTATGGTCTTGTCATTGCCATTTATTCAGAAGTAATGAAGCCAGATCCTGATGTGAAAGTAATCACCGGGTTATTTGAGCTTGATGCAGCACTAGCATACAAACTATTGCGTTTATTAAATAGTGGTGTATTTCCCCTGCAAAGCCAAATATCATCATTAAAACAAGCGCTTGTTTACCTAGGGCAAGCACGTTTAAAAAAGTTTGTAAGCCTAATTGTTACAGCACACACCGCGCGCACTAAGCCGATAGAGCTTATGCAAATGTGTGTTATTCGCGCTCGCTTTTGTGAATTAATAGCCAGCAAAGTCGCCAAACAAGTTCAAGGTGAGGCATTTTTAACTGGGCTGTTTTCTTTGCTTGATGCTATTTTAGATAAGCCAATGGACTTGTTGGTTGATAAACTGCCATTCCCAGATGAAATTAAAGCAGCACTAACCGGCGAGAAAAATGACTTATATTATATTCTTGAAACGGTAAAAGCATATGAAACCGGAAGTTGGTGGGCGCTTGAGAAAGCGGTATCACTCATTAATTTAGACAGTGCTTTTTTACCAAAATTATACAAACAAGCTGTAAAATGGGCCGATAGCTACAAAGATAATATTTAAAAGGATAGGGTTTGCGCAATTATAATATGGACTTTATAAGGGGCATAGCAGTACTTGGACTGGTATTTATTAATTGCTATTCCTTTGCAATTTTTGAACTCAATTACACTCCACTTACCACACCTCCAGCTAGCGATAATTTTTTACACACCTTAAGCCTTATATTTGTTGAAGGGCGGTTTCGCACATTATTTACGTTATTATTTGGTGCTGGTCTTTATATTCAGTTTCAGCGACAGCAATGTATTGAGCCATTAAAAAAACGCCTATATTGGCTTATTGTGTTTGGCTTAATACATGGGTTGTTACTGTGGGCGGGTGACATTTTGTTTTTATATGGGGTGTCAGCACTACTGGTATTACGCTATTTAGATTACACGGACGAAGAGCTTAAAAGCAAAGCGGCCTTTTTTACTTTTATCGCTTTACTTGCCACAGCAATGTTTATGTTAGGGCTTAATGAGGAACCACTCTATAGGGATTCTCCCGAGTTTTACCAGATATATAATAGTTATTACCAAAGTATTGGTGCGCATTTTAGCCAAAATATAACAATGAGCATTTATATGTTGCTAACAGTGCCTATTTTATTACTGTGGGCAAGTGCTGGCTTTATGCTAATTGGTATTGTTGCCTACAAATGTAATGTGTTTAGTGATGGATTTAGCAGGCCGGGGCTAATTAAACTTGCTGTGTTAAGTGTGTTGCTGACTAGCTTACGATTAGTGTTAGAGTCATATGAACAAGGTATTGGTTATGCGTTACAAGAGCCTGTTAATGAACTGGCTGCTTTATGTGTGGCGCTGCTTTATATTCATTTAATCGTTAAACTATGCAATAACAGCGCGCAAATAGGGGGGCTCATTCAACACGTAGGGCGGTTAGCGTTTACTTTATACATAAGCCAAACCATTATGCAGTTATTATTGTTTAAAGTGCTTTTCCCTCAGTGGGCGCTTAGTTTTAACCGCATTGATTATTGGCTTGTTGCTATTTGCTTAGTGGTTGTACAGCTTATGTTTACTGCACTCTACTGTCGTTATTTTAAGCAAGGGCCTCTTGAATACCTATGGCGTAAATTAGCGCAAATTAAGCGCGAAAAAATAGCTTGAGTAGTTTAAACTATGCGCCTTTATATTTAAGAAGATTTGCCATATGACAGACTTAAAGCGTTTAAATAAATTTATTAGTGAAACAGGGTTTTGCTCACGCCGTGAAGCCGATAAATATATTGAGCAAGGTCGTGTTACTGTTAATGGCGAATTACCCGAAATGGGTGTTAAAGTCGCACAAAGCGATGTGGTATTGGTTGATGGTAAGCCATTAAAAGCACCACCAAAACGGGTTTACATTGCTTACAATAAACCAGTCGGTATTACCTGTACCACAGAACGAAAAATTCAAAGTAATATTGTAAAAGCGGTTAATTATCCTGACCGTATCTTTCCTATTGGTCGCTTGGATAGGCCCTCAGAGGGGTTGATTTTTTTAACCAATGAAGGGGATATCGTTAATAAAATCCTTCGTGCTGGCAATAACCACGAAAAAGAATACGTGGTTACCGTAGATAAACCACTAAACCGCCAGTTTGTGAATAAAATGGCAAACGGTATTCCTATTTTAGATACCGTGACCAAAAAATGTAAAGTGACGCAAACGGGTGCCCAGCAATTCACTATTATTTTAACTCAAGGTTTAAATCGTCAAATCCGTCGTATGTGTGAATATTTAGGCTACGAAGTGGTTACATTAAAGCGTGTGCGTATTATGAATGTAACCCTTAAAGGGTTAAAAGTAGGGCAATGGCGTCATTTAAGCGATGCAGAAATGGCGGTTATTAACGACTCGATTGCTGATTCAGGTAAAACACAAGAACACTCATTGTATGACGATAGTACATCGAATAATAACGTTGGGCTAACCATAATCAACCAAGCAAAATCAGTGCATAAGCGTGAGTATCAAGGTGACAAGCCTCGAGGTACAAAGAACAACGAACAACATAAGCAAGCCAACAAAAGCAGCCGTAATACGCCTTATCAGAAACGTTCAACGACCTATGTTGGTAAATCAAATGCCAATAAAGCCAATTCCGCATCAGGAACTAAAGCTAAGAGCAGTGGCACGTTAAGCTTAAAAAAGTAATTAAGTTGGTATAAATCAAGCAAATAAAAAACGCAGCCTAGGCTGCGTTTTTTTATTAATGATTAAGACTGTTTAGGGTAGTCAATTCTAAACACCACAGTGTATAAAACCGGCACCACAATCAGGGTTAGTATGGTGGCAAAACCTAAGCCAAACATAATGGTGACCGCCATTGATTGAAAGAATACGTCAAATAATAATGGGATCATGCCAAGTATTGTAGTGATAGCGGCCATGGCTACAGGGCGCACACGGCTTACGCCTGAGTCAAATACTGCTTGATAGGGTGATTTTCCTTCACTAAGTTCTAAGTTTATTTGATCGACCAATACAATACCGTTTTTAATCAGCATGCCGCTTAAGCTTAATAAACCCAGTAGCGCCATAAAGCTAAAGGGGGCGTTCATTACTAATAAGCCTGCGCTTACACCAATAATAGCCAATGGCACGGTTGCCCATATAACTAAGGGCTTTTTAACTGAGTTAAACAGTAATACTGTTACCGCAAACATGGCTAAATAACCCAGCGGTAACGAACCAAAAATAGCCTTTTTCGCTTTGCTTGATGATTCGAACTCACCGCCCCATTGCATTTCATAGCCTCGCGGTAAATCAATTGCTTCAACTTCAGCGCGAACCCGAGCAAATAATTTTGCAGGTGTTTCATCACCCAATACATCATGATCTGCCATTACCGTTATGGTACGTTTACGATCACGACGCATAATTAAGCTGTCTTCCCACTCAACAATAAATTCATCAACTACTTGAGTTACCGGCACAAACACGCGTAATACTGGGCTGTAAATTTGTAAATCGTGAACACTGTCTACATTTAAGCGCTCGCTAGCTGGTGAGCGGGCAATAATAGGCAACAACTGCGTACCATCACGATAAACACCCACTTGTTTACCCGACAGGCTCGTTAACAGAACTTGGTCAAGGTCAAACTTGGTGATCCCCAAGCGGCGTGCTTTTTGTTCGTTAAATTGCGGGCGAATCATTTTAGTGCGTGCACGCCAATCATCGCGAATGTTAAAGGCACCGTCGTCTTTGGCGATAATTTCTTTTGCTTGAGATGATAGCTGTCTTAATATCACCGGATCGGGGCCTGAGAACCGCGCCTCTATTTTAGCATCGGTTGACGGACCAATTTCCATTGGCTTTACTTTTAGCTTTGCTGACAGCGGATGTTGCTGTGCGTAATCACGCACCTTTTGCATTACTTTAGCGACCGCATCACGGTTGGTGACACGAATAATTAACTGCCCATAAGCAGGATAAGACTTTTCTGGCGCGTAAGTTAGCATAAAGCGCGGTGCACCTTGGCCCACCGTACTGGTTATTTCTGTGACCAGTTCATCCTTTTGCAAATAAGCTTCGAGCTGTTTTATGCCCTCAAGGGTGGCACGAATATCAGCACCTTGATCTTGCCAGTAATCCACATAAAACATCGGTGTATTTGAGGCTGGAAAAAACGATTGTTTTACCGAGCCAAATCCCACTACAGCGCTGCATAAAAGGGCAACCATAAGGACTAAGGTTGTTTTTCTAAAGCGCATAGCTAAATTTAATATCGCTTTATAACCATTGAATATGATGCCTTGATAAGGGTCTTCATGTTCTTGATTATGTTCGTGTTTAAATTCGGTTTCTTTAAACATTAAATGGGCAAAAAATGGGGTAAGGGTAATTGCGGTGATCCAGCTTAATAGCAATGAGATAAACAGCACCCAAAATAAGCTGCCGGCAAATTCACCACTGGCATCTGAGCTTAAACCAATTGGTGCAAAAGCGGTTATAGCAATAACTGTTGCGCCAAGTAGTGGCCATTTCGTTTGATCTACGATATTAACTGCGGCTTTAAGCTTTGTTTGACCGCGCTTAAGGTTGATGAGAATCCCTTCGGTAACAACAATGGCATTATCAACCAGCATACCTAGCGCAATAATTAGCGCGCCTAATGATATACGCTGTAGATCAATTGCAAACAGCTTCATAAATATAAAGGTGCCTAATACCGTCAGTAATAAAATACCGCCAATAAGAACACCGCTTTTCAAGCCCATAAAAATAAGTAGCACAACAATAACTATTGCAATGGCTTCTATTAAGCTAACAATAAAACCATCTACAGACTGCTCTACTTCTTTTGGTTGGTTATACACCGAGCTAATATCAATACCATGTGGGCGTTGATATTCAAGAGATGCTAAATGTTCATCTATGTGCTTACCTACATCAACAACATTAACCCCAGACATAAACGAAACACCAATAAGCAGCGCCTGTTGTTGATTGTAATGAATGACATTGGTCGGTACTTCAGCATATTCACGGTACACTTGTGCAACATCGCCCAAATAAATTAGTTCACTCGCACCAGGCTTTGAGATTAATAAGGTTTCCAGCTCCGTTACATCTTTAAATTCACCGGTTGGATGTAAGCGAATAGACTCATCACCGACACGAATACGTCCAGCGTTAGACACCGTGTTTTGTGATTGCAGCAAGTCATAAATATGACTAGGTGCAATACCTAGCTGTGCAAGCTTGCGGGTCGATACCTCAACCATTACTTGTGGTTGTTGTTGCCCAGCAATTGTGACTTTGCTCACACCTTTGACTAAAACAAGTTCACGCTTTAAATAGTCAACATAGTCTTTTAATTCATCATAAGAGTAGCCATCGCCAGTAACGGCAAACATAACGCCGTAAACATCGGCAAAATCATCAATTACATTACTCGGGTAAACACCACTTGGCAGCGACGGGCTTAGGTCGTTAATTTTTCGACGCATTTCATCCCATATTTGCCTTAGCTCTTGTTTACGATAGTTACTTTTCATTTCTACGGTAATTTGTGATTTACCATTAGATGAAATAGAGGTGACATAATCAACATAGGGGAGCTGTTGGATGGCGTTTTCAATTGGAAATGTGACTTCTTCTTCTACCTGCTGTGGAGATGCGCCCGGATACAAAGTGATTACCATGGCTTTTTTCAAAGTAAACTCAGGGTCTTCTAGCTGGCCTAAATCAAAGTAAGACACGCTGCCGCCTATTAATAGCAACAACGTAAACATCCAGCTAATGACTTTCTTTTCAATAGATAGTTGCGCAAAGCCCATAATTATAAGCCTCGCTCTTTATTCCAAGGGCGAACAGACATGCCTTCTTGTAAAGAGTGAACACCGGCAGACACAATTTGTTGGCCTTCTTTTACGCCGCTAAGTACTTCAATAGTGTCGTGATGTAATTGACCTACTTGCACTGCTTGCTTATGTACAGTGCCAGTTTGCTGATTAAAAACCCACACATAAGCATTATCGCTTAGGCTTTTATTCGGATCTGAAAATACCGACTCAATTGGTAAAATAGTGTAGGGAGTTTGTGAGCGAGTTACTTTACTTAAATCTATCATCACTTGCCCAGACATACCCGCAAGCAAATTAAAATCTTTTGGCACCGGTAATGAAAACACCACTTTATAGGTAAGCGTTGCCGGATCGGCTTGAGTATCCCATTCTTTTAGTGTGAGTTTGTATTGCTTGTCGTGATAGCCATCAAATTCAACCATAGGTTGGTATTGGGTATCTTTTTGAATGCGCGCAACGATTTTTTCAGGAACCTGTATTTCTACATCCATAAAATCGCGAGTTTCTAGGCGCAGAACATTTTGTTTTGCTTGAATACTCTCAAAGTTTTTTACGAACACTTTAGCTACTATGCCAGCAAAAGGAGCACGAAGCTCACTGTATTCTAAATTGGTTTCTGCAATTTTAAAGGCTGACTCGGCAACTTGCTCATTAGCAACCGCTTGATCAAGCTCTGATTGACTCGTGATGTTTTTGTCGAATAATTGTTTAATGCGTTTTAGCTGTGATTTTGCCAGTTCGTATCGTGCTTTACGTTCGTTATATTGTAATTGAAAATCCTCAGGATCTAACTTAGCCAATAGTTGTCCTTTTTCAACTTGTTCACCAGCTAATACAGGAAATTCAACCAACTCACCGTTGACCCTAAAAGCAAGATATGAGCCTTGGTTTGCAACCACTTCAGCGGGGAAGCTGCGAATGTTAGTTTGTGAATCATGACCAATGCTAAATAATTTAACCGGACGAATAGGCTCTTCTTTAGCTATATTCTCGGGCTCTGAGCAGCCTATTAAACTTAGTAATGTCGCAGATAGTAAACATAAGCGAAACAGTGGCATGATATCTCCATGATAAAAAAAGGCTAAATAAGTGTGTGCAGCATACGCTGCAAACATATAAAATAAAATTCATTAAATTTTAGAAACTCAATAAGTTTTACTTATGATGTGCTGAGTGGCCGATGAAACTTAACCAATTACAAATATTAGATGCTATTGTGCAAAGCGCGAGTTTAAGTGGAGCGGCATTAAAGCTACATAAAACGCAACCAGCGCTCACATTGGCGATTAAAAACTTAGAAGCTAAGTTAGGCTTTGACCTACTAGACCGTTCTCATTATCGTTTACAACTCACCGAAAAGGGACGTATTTTTCATCGCGAGGCTAAACAGCTATTAGCCGCTAATGAGCAACTTACTCAGCTCGCAACAGAGCTGGCATTAGGCAATGAAGCGCAATATAGAGTCTGCTACGAGCAAATTTGTCATATGCAAAGTTATAACGAGATCATAAGTAATACTTTTAAGCATTTTTCGAGTACCGAATTTCGTTTAACCAGTGGTAAGCGGTTTGTCTCTTTAGAACAAGTTAATACCGGTCAAGCCGAGCTTGGAATAGGCCCGTGGTTTGATTTATTTCATGCAACTGGCGATTTAGAAAGCTTACCCATTGGTAAACTAGATATTGGCATTGTAGGAGCTAAAGGGGTTTTACCTAAGCAGCTTAGCTATGATGAATTACAGCTTTACCCGTGTTTGGCTATGTTTGAAAGTGGCTTGAGCATAGACAGCGATAGACTTTCCTATTCAAAAGGGGCTGCGGTGATGAAAATTGATGATATATCTACCTTGAAGTCTTTTCTACTTTCAGGGGCTGGTTGGGCAATGATGAGTTTAGGGCATTGTAAAAAAGAAATAGCCGCTGGCTCATTACAGCAAATCATTGTAACCGACAGAGAGCACCAGTTCAGTGCGCAAATTAGAGCCTTTCGTCAGCATGCTATGCATCATGGGCCTGTAGCGCGTAAAATCTGGCAGCAATTTAAATTACTCAGTGAGGAGTATTTAAGCAAGAATGGACGTTAATAAAGAAACGGTTATTTACACTATCATAGCCAGTATACCCAAAGGCAATGTTGCCAGTTATGGCCAAGTAGCAGCACTTGCGGGTTATCCTAATAATGCTAGGTTGGTAGGTCGTTTATTAAAAGAGATGCCAAAAGATTCGGCGATCCCTTGGCATCGAGTGGTTAATAGCCAAGGTAAAATATCGTTTCCCGAAGGAAGTGATAAATACCAAGAACAACGACAAAAACTGTTATTAGAAGGTGTTAATTTTAAGAATAATAAAGTGAATATGCGCGAGTGTAGATGGGAGTGATATCACCACTCTCGTCAGATAAGTGCCCGTGTAGGTTGGACAAGTGGCGGAGCCACGCCATCCGACAAAAATAATGAATTTACCAAAAACAACCCAATTTACCCGTTAGCGATATAAATAACTGATTTATAATGTAAGTTAAACCATCTATATTGACTGAGTGCCAATTGCAAACATTAGTAACGCCTCGTTAAGAGGCAAATAATATGTTGGCTAAAATTAGCGACGAAGGAGCAAAAGCCAACTGTTTTTTGTCCTTTTAAACGACTTGTAAAATGTTTTGTTACGTATGAACCTAGCAACGGGCTTTTCAAAATATTTAAATGATACAAATGCTACTGAAACAGTTAGAACGAAAGATAATAATAATTTCAATTCAACATTTAAATTAAGCTTGTTTACAAAAATAATAATTGGCATGTGAAGCAAATATAATGAATAAGATACTTTTCCCAAGAAGTCACCGAACCTGTTAGCTAATAGTACATTGTTATCAGGAACTAAAAATACAATGCAAAAAAATACGGAACTCATTACAAGTAATACTTCATAGCTTAACCACATTCTTGTCTTAGCATCAGACGTAACGGATGAGATTTCTGGGTACATAGCAGGTATTAATAGTAACACTAGAATAAAGTAATGTTTCTTAAGGTATTTCGGTACCTCAAAAGACTTATAGTGCATTCCAAAAATAACCCCAATAAAAAAATAAGGTAAACTTCTTAACGTATTAAATAAATTGTAACGTACTCCGTTTATGTCTCCATATACTCGAGGAAAGTTTGCGAAAAACAGCAGGAGCATAACCGCGAATATTGAAAGGTAAATATAGCCTCTCCTATTCTTTGAAAATGACCAAAAAATCAGAAATATGAAGTAAAATTGTATTTCAGGGGGGATTGACCAAAGTATGCTATCACCATATAAAAATAGCAGATGACTAATCAGTGCATTCGTATCTGGAATGTTATAAAGACTATCATTGCCGATTAAGGACAAAACATAAGAGCTAAGTACAATAACCAAGAATAATGGAACTACTCTTGCGATTCGAGCTAATAAGTAGCGCTTGATATTAACTTTGCTGAATTCTTGGGTCAGGTATAGGTGAGACATTAAAAAGCCACTCAGCAAGAAGAACAGCATTACACCGTACGCTCCAGAGCCTCCGCCTAACATTCCATTAAGCCAATTTGTTATATCGCTAAAGTGAGTAATAAACACAACTAATGCAGCCAACCCACGCAATGTGTTTAATTTTCTAATCTCCAACTAAAACTCCGGACTTGAATAATACAGGCATCTAACGCCCGCTTAAGCGGACAAAAATTGTTGGTTATAATGTGGAGCGAAGCGGAACCTAACAAACTGTTTTTGTTACGTTTAAAGCGCTTGTTAAATTGCGTAAAGCTACTGCCTCAATAAGCTTGGGTAGATGTTTTGCAAACCTGAGTACGAAGTTTAAATGGTCTTTATATAAGCCTAATTTCTCCTTATAAAAACCACCTGCAATAATTGGCTTGCCCGAAGGTAACATCAATGAACCCATTGTCATTATTGATGCGTGGCTATAACCATTATAAAAATTCTTTGCTTGTTCGAGCCACTCATAGCCTTCGATTAAACCTAAAGTATCAGCGTTTAATAAAACATTATCTATGGCTTTATGAGCTTTTGTACTTTTATTTCCTTGTAAATAAGACTTATAAAAATTGATAGGTTTTGCTTTTTTACTCTTACTAATTAATACATTATTCTCTGCACTAAGTAGTATTGCTAAACAAAGAGATTCATATGAAATTCTCATCGTATTACCTGAAGCATTAATATGACCTTCAATCAAAAGCCTTGTTGCTGTGGCAAGGGACTCTATGGTCATAAAAGTGAATTCCTGAACCCATTTGTACTTCTGTTTTTCAGGTTCACTAAAGTAGTGCTCAAAGCATGACTCGCTTTGCTCAAGTAAATTAGTTATCTCAGTTATCTCTGAATCGAATGTTGAGCAGAACTCTGCTACTGAACGATCAGTTACTAAAATGTCGCGGATGGTCAAAACTCCATTAGCAATTTAACGCCTCACTAAGAGGCAAATAATTGTTGGCTAAAATAGGCGACGAAGGAGCAAACAGCCAACTGTTATTTGTCCTTTTAAGTGATTTGTTAGTTTCCATTTTCACCAAACTTATTCAACAACTTTTCAGTTAGCATTTGCGCCTGTTCAATATCTTGAAATTCCATATGTTGATGAATACGCTGCTTGATAAAATCTAATTTCAAGTAAATATCGTTATCCTCTACTATTTTTAACCCAAAGTCTGCATATGCTATGACTTTTAAATAGTTTGGGTTTCCAGTGTCAGGATCGTAATTTTGATACTCTTTTACCAGCCTTAATATTGACTGCTCTCCACCAGTCAAAGCAACACTTTCGGAAAGACGGTATTTCAATTTATTAAATTTAACTCTTTGCTTTATTGTGTCTTCTCTGCTTAATTCATCTAAGCCTTTACTTTGAAAATATTCTCTATCCGAAACAGCCCATAACTCTGCTACGGCATTATCGGAACCTAATTCAATTGCTTTAAAAAGTAATTCAACAAAATCATCAGATATAAAATTAAATTGTGAACAGCGCTCAAAACGAGACAAAACCTCTTCGATATACTCGTAGGGCTCACCCACCTCATTTACTTTGCTCATCCATTTATCAAGTTCATCTTGAGTTTTGGGTATTGCGCTGCAACGACGTATTTCTTTTGCTTCAAGTAAGTATTCTTCTGCGGATGCAAGTTCACTAACACCTATATCAGTTTCAATCGTTGATTTTTCTTTGCGCTTTAAGTCTTTAGAAACAGCGTTTTCACTATCATTTTTATCGCTAAACTTTTCAATTTCACTATGTTCTTTTGGAATAAAATAGAAAACAACTAAGGCCAAAATTGATATAGCAAGAGCAAATTTTTTCACGAAACCTCGACAGGAAACTAACAATTGAATAGTGCGCTCATCGCGCATATTTCTGCCGACTTAACGCTCATTTATTTACTTTATATAGTTTTAACAAATTATCTAAGGCATTACTATCACTAAGTTTTCTAAATTATTTAGGTAAAGTTAAATGGACCAATATGCGCACAGCGCTCATTTTCATGAATATATGCGCAAGAGCAGTTTAACTAATCTATTAACGACAATATTTAGTCAATCTCAATGACCGTTTCTCGCTGTGTGTTGCATCGAATGGTTGAACTCACAGCTCAAACCAGACTAATCTATATGGCTAACCAGCCTAATAAACATAATTACTGATCGAAATATAATGGCTAACACATCCACCAATAACAAAGAGGTGCCAAATAGCATGGCTATATTGAGTGCTTTTTGCACTGTAAAAAATAGTACCTACACTATAAAATAAGCCGCCAGCTAATAGCCAATAAAGTGCATTGATAGGTACGTTTAAATAAAGCGGATACACAATGGCTAATGCAAACCATCCCATTAATAAATAAGTAGCCAGTGAAACTTTTTTATTGCCATTTTTAACCAATAGCTTATAAGCGATGCCTGCAAACGCTACTGTCCAAATAAAGACTAAGGTAGCCCAAGACCAGAGCCCAGATAACGAAAGCAACAAAAAGGGCGTGTAGGTGCCTGCAATCAGTAAATAGATGGCGCAATGATCACATTTTTTGTAAAACGCTCTCAATGTTGGGCGCACACTGGCGTGATAAAGCGTTGAAGATAAAAATAAAATAAACAAGCTACTGCCGTATATCAGAGTACTGGCATAGCCTTTCACACTATTAGTTTGTTTTACTAAATCCCAAACAACAAAAGCAGCGAATACAATGCCTAAGGCATGACTAATAACATTTAACAGCTCTTCTTTTTTAGAATAGGGAGCTTCAAAAGACATAACAGATCCTACCACTTTGCGAATAAATTTTAGTGTACATGTGTACGCTGAAATTTTCAAATACGAAATAAAGTCATTAATTTACTGAACATTAACAAACACACTATTATTTGGTTTTATTTTTAAATTCATTGGTCAAAATTACTAATCTAGATTTTGTGGTTTTATTTTTAATTTATTTATTTCATTTTAAAACAATGGTTTATAAAGTTTTTCCATTGTGGCATAGCCCTTGATTGTAACTAAGCGTACTAACCAATAAACAAACAAGGAATACTATTATGAATACTTCAATCAACATCACAATCGCAAGCTTACTTGTATTAGGTTCAACTAACGTTAACGCTACAGAAGTCGATTTAAATATTACAGATATGCTAACTAACACTGTGTCTACTTATGTGTCACAGGCAAGCAACGAACTTGAAAAGTCTGTAAAAGAAGCCGTTTCTTTTGATGCACAGGTTATTCTTGACAGCTTACTTGAAAATAATCCTGTGGTTGATAACAGCAACATGGACGAAAAACAACGTGTAGTAAAAGCACAACTAAAGCAATAAAAAGGGAATAAAAGTAATGAACAGTGAGTTCGAATTATTAGCCTTAATGTTGGCACCTGTGGCAAGTATACTGAGTGTTTATTACTTGGTTTACATGATAAAAAATGTGGGAACGAGGTTTAATTAGCGGATGCATTTGCACTGTAAAGCAATTGATGTAACTAAAGCTGATCGACTTGAATAAAGCGCACGTAAATAAAGGCAGAGTGTTTGAAAGAAGTAGACTTTATGAAACGTGCGATTTTCCCATTACCTATATTTATATTACCTGAAGGCTATACGCGATTACGTATATTTGAGCCTCGTTATTTAACTATGGTAAAAAACGCATTAAAAACCAATAGCGGTTTTGTTTTATGTACCTTTGAGCATGACACCCCGTTAAACATAAGCGCCCAAGGCTGTTTAATGGATGTTATTGACTTTGATCAAGACGAAAGTGGTATGCTATTAATTGATGTATTTGCATCTAAGAGTGTGCAAATAGATAACGTGTATCAAGATGAGCAGGAACTTCGCCATGGTGATGTATCCGCTTGCAACACACCTTATTGGTACAACAAAGATAACCACGAAATTGGTCAACACCAACTTTTACAAGTAGCACTAGAAGACGTTTTTGCGAATAACCCTGATTTGCAATCGCTTTATAAAACCACCAAATTTAATCAGCTGGCGTGGATTGTGGCGCGTTGGCTTGAATTACTTCCCATTTCTATTGAGAAAAAACAACAACTTGCGTTTGAGACTAACTTTGATAACTTGCTTAGTTTCCTCCATACTGTGATTAATAACGAATTTGCCTAAAATAATTATGATCCGCTTGTAACCATTGCTCGTAATGGTATTCACTAAAGCAATAACGGGACATTTTACTATGGTAAGTCAACAACAATCACTAAGTTGTGAACCTAACACAGGTAAGTACACTGCCATGCCAGAAACACCAAGTACGGAACTCAGGGAAGCATTAGTTAATGTAGCTCAATCTCGCGATAAAAAATCTTTCGCGTACTTGTTTGAATATTTTGCACCTAAGATTAAGCGCTTCGGCATAAAGCAATTTGGTGTAGAAGCCCAAGCAATGGAATTGGTACAAGAAACCCTCACTTCCGTATGGCGTAAAGCCCACTTATACAATAGTGAAAAGGGTGCAGCTACTACTTGGGTCTATACCGTAATGCGTAACGCCTCTTTTGACATGCTTCGTAAAATGAAAAGTAACAAAGAAGAAAATATTAGCGAAGACATTTGGCCGTTATTGAATGAATCTGAAGATACACATCACGAATACAGCGACCACCTTGAAGACCAACAAATTAAACGTTATTTAGATAAATTGCCTCAAGCGCAAAGAGAAGTTGTGCGCGGCGTTTATTTTCAAGACATGTCGCAAGAGCAGTTAGCTCAACAATTAAACATTCCAGTAGGCACGGTAAAATCACGATTACGTTTAGCCTTGCAGAAATTACGTAATGAAATGGGAGATCAGCATGATTAAACATCACCCGAGTGAAACACTACTGACACAATACTGTGCAGCAACACTTCCAGCATCGCTTAGCCTTGCCGTATCAATACATGTTGATATGTGCCCAGTGTGCCAAGCTAAAGTTGAAAAACTTGAAGCGGCTAATGCGCGAGCAGTTTTTAGTGACAATATGGATGTGGCAACTGATGAGCAAGCCGATCAAGCCGATGATGTAATTGAATCAAGTTTACTTGATATGATCACGGCCGATGACTCGATTGATGAAGTATATTCTGTTGAACCAGTTAGTATTAATGTTAATGAGCATAATTACAGCTTGCCGAGAGCTTTAACACGGATCTCGCATGGTAAATTTACCCAAGTAGGTAAGCTTGCGCGTTCTCGAATAGCCCTTGATGATGGCCATTTACGTTCAAGCTTGTTACATATAGATGCTGGTGGAGAAATTCCGGAGCACACACATACCGGTTTTGAGGTTACTTTACTGCTTGATGGTGAATTTACAGACGAAGAGGGCAGTTATGTTCCTGGTGACTTTATTTGGCAAGATGGCCGTCATCAACACACCCCCCTAACAAAAGAGGGATGTTTGTGCTTTACTGTTGTTAGTAGTGCTCTACATTTCAATAAAGGACTTAGCAAGTTACTTAACCCAATTGGTGGCTTGATTTATTAAGAGAATCTATGCAAACAGATACAATAAAAATAGGTATTAGCGCCTGCTTGGCAGGCGAAAAGGTAAGATTTGACAGTGGCCATAAAAAATCAAATTTTTGTATGGAAGAGCTGGCCAAGCATGTTGAATATAAAATGTATTGCCCAGAGGTTGCGGTAGGATTACCAATACCTCGTCCAACCATTCGTCAAGTAAAAACAGGCGATACTATCAAAGTGTGTCGTCCGGATGGCACGGGAGATGTTGGCCCACAGCTCACAGAATACGGTAAAAAAATAGCTACAGAACAAGCAGGGCATCTAAGCGGATTCGTTTTTTGTGCTAAGAGCCCAAGCTGTGGCATGGAGCGGGTAAAAATATACAATGAAGCAGGAACCGGTAACACCTCTGAGGGCGTTGGCTTCTTTGCTGAACAAATTATGAAACATAATCCCTTACTACCTTGCGAAGAAAATGGACGTTTAAATGACGTTCATTTGCGCGAGAACTTTGTAATGCGTGTTTATACATTACACAACTGGCAACAGTTAGTGAAAGAGCCGGTTACTGTACATCGTTTGACCCAGTTCCATGCTCAATACAAATACTTGTTAATGGCTCATAATTATCAAGCGTATCGTGATTTAGGCAATCTACTTGGAACGTTTGTAGGTGACGATGTTAATGCTCTAGCCGACGAGTACATTTTAGGTTTAATGAATGCGCTTAAGCGTCCTGCTTCAAGAAAAAATAATTCTAACACGTTGATGCATTTGCAAGGTTACTTCAAAAAAGATTTATCAAAAATCGAAAAAGAAGAAATGCGAGATGCAATTGATGAGTATCGCCAAGGGTTGGTGCCGCTGTATGTACCACTAACATTGCTTAAACATCATTTAAAGGTTCACCCGAATGAGTATTTAAGTAAGCAAATTTACTTTAACCCTTATCCTAATGAACTTAAGCTACGTTACGGTTTGTAATGAATACACTATTTTGGTTTAGGCGCGATTTGCGCCTTTTTTCTAACGAGGCGCTGATCGAAGCGCTAAATAATGGTGCTAAACACGCCATTTTTTTTGTGTGCGAAAAACAATGGGCACAGCATAATACTGCTGCCATTCAAATTGACTTACTAAAACGCAGAGTGAGTTATATTCGCGAAGAACTTGCCAAATATGGCGTAAATTTGCATGTAATAGACGCTCCTTTTTTTGCCGATTGCCAAACTAAACTTCTCGATTTTTGTCAGCAACACGATATTAAACACATAATAGCCAATACTGAGTATGAGCTAAATGAATTTAATAGGGACAAAGCGATTCAGGCACAGTGCGACCAACAGCAAATAACATTTACTTTATACGAGGGTGATATCATTGCTCCTGTAGGTAGCGTACGCACTCAAAATAATGAAATGTATAAAGTATTTACACCGTTTAAGCGCGCATGGTTAAAGCAGTATCAAGATACACACTTTAGTTTAGTGCAGTGGCCTTTGTCTGAAGAGCCGATAGAAATTGAACCGTGTGAGTTACTTTGTGGTGATGAAAGTTCAAAAAAATGGCCCGTTGATGATGATACTCTATCAATCGTAGTCGATAACTTTATTCATGATAAATTAGCAAGCTATGATGACGTACGAGACATACCTAGTGTAAAAGGAACATCGGGCTTGAGCCCCTATTTAGCCCTAGGGGTTGTTAGTAGTAAACAATTAATGGTTAATATACAACAACATTATCCCGATATACTGACCACCTCAAAAAGTAAAACCTTTACCTGGGTTAACGAACTGATCTGGCGTGAATTTTACAAACACCTAATTGCTGAATTTCCAAAACTTTCACGCGGTGCCAATTTTAACGAAAAGTACGATAGTGTGAGTTGGCGTGACAGTGACGCTGAGTTTAAGCAATGGTGCGAAGGCCGTACAGGCTATCCACTTGTTGATGCCGCCATGCAACAGCTATTGCAAACAGGCTGGATGCATAATCGTTTAAGAATGGTGGTTGCGAGTTTTTTAACTAAGCACCTACTGATTGATTGGCGCAAAGGCGAGCAGTTTTTTATGCAGCATCTTATTGATGGCGATTTAGCCTCAAACAATGGTGGTTGGCAATGGGCTGCAAGTACCGGCTGTGACGCACAACCTTACTTTAGAGTATTCAACCCCATTACCCAAAGTGAACGCTTTGATCCAAATGGTGATTTTATTCGTAAATATCTGCCTGAATTACAAAAAGTGCCAGATAAACACATTCATTTCCCACATACTTACTTAGCAGCAACGGGACAAATTGAACACTGTTACTGGCCAGCAATAGTTGATCATAAAGCGGCACGAGCGAGGGCTTTAGCTGCATTTAAGGTGTGATATGGATAACCAATTACCAGTCGATAAATTTGTAGAAATATATCAAAAGCTTGATAAGGATAACCTAGAGTTATTAACTGAAAT
This sequence comes from Pseudoalteromonas sp. US3C1004, assembly GCF_048401065.1. Classification (GTDB taxonomy): domain Bacteria; phylum Pseudomonadota; class Gammaproteobacteria; order Enterobacterales; family Alteromonadaceae; genus Pseudoalteromonas; species Pseudoalteromonas undina. The sequence goes on along the minus strand of NZ_CP183074.1, from coordinate 677,649 downwards.
TTACGCTCAAAACATTCACTTTATAGATCCGCTGCACGAAATTAATGGTCTTGAAGATCTAAGACGTTATTTTCGTGGTTTATATAGTAATGTTAAGTATTGTCGATTTGATATAACTGATTCATTTACCAGTGATAATAATGCATTTGTATACTGGACAATGCATTATTCTCACCCAAAACTTAATGCAGGCAATACAATTTCAGTGCAAGGGCACAGTAAACTAGTATTTGAAGGTGCGAAAATTATTAAACACCGCGATTACTTTAATGCTGGAGAGCTTTTGTATAAGCATATTCCATTACTGGGCAACATTATTAATTTTATTGATAAAAGGGCTGGTTAATTATGATTACGCTTATTACAGGTGCAACATCAGGCATAGGTGAACAACTCGCGATAAAGTATGCAGAGCAAGGTGACACAGTCATTGCGTGTGGACGAAATACGCAAAAGCTCGCAGAACTTGCCAAGCATAACAACATAGAAACCTGCCAGTTTGATGCTACCAACTTGCAAGATATTAAAGCTGCCACTCTCGGCTATCCGCAATTTGACCGCGTTATTCTTAACGCCGGTAATTGCGAGTATGTTGATGATGCACGCAATTTTGATAGCGCCCTCTTTGAGCGTGTTATTAATGTTAACTTACTTTCTATGGGGTATTGCTTAGAAGCTCTTTTACCCAAAATAACATCAGGCGGCCAATTAGTGATGGTCAGTTCGAGTGTTACTTATTTACCTTTACCGCGTTCAGAAGCGTATGGCGCATCTAAGGCGGGCGTAAGCTATTTAGCTAAAACCCTTGCGGTTGATTTAAACGACGTTGATGTAACACTAGTCCATCCTGGTTTTGTAAAAACACCGCTTACAGACAAAAATGATTTTCCTATGCCTATGGCTGTTAGTGCTGAAAAAGCGGCTGACTATATAATCAAAGGCGTAAAAAAACGTCGTAAAGAAGTCCATTTTCCGTATCGTTTCACACTTATATTAAAAGCACTGCGAATATTGCCACTTTCGCTTTGGCTTAAAATTGCAAAAGGATTAACCCGTTGAAAAAAATAGCAATAATTGGGACTGGTGTATCAGGTTTAACTTGCGGACACCTATTGCATAAGCATTATGATGTCACACTATTTGAAAAGAATGATTATATTGGTGGCCATACTGCCACGGTTGATGTAAATCACAGCGGTATTAACTACGCAGTTGATACCGGTTTTATCGTATTTAACGATAGAACATACCCTTACTTTGAAAAGCTGCTTGAACGTATTGGTGTAAAACGTAAACCGACCCAAATGAGCTTTAGTGTTCATAATGAAGCAACTGGCTTTGAGTATAACGGGCATACATTTACTAGTTTGTTTGCTCAGCGCAGAAACATAGTGAGACCTAAGTTTTGGCGTCTTTTGTACGATATTGTGCGCTTTAACAAACTGTGCAAGGCTTTATATGAAAAAGGCCAATACACTGAGCAATCACTTGGTGAGCTGCTACAACAACATCGCTTTAATGACTTTTTTAAATACCACTATATTTTGCCAATGGGTGCAGCTATTTGGTCGACAAGCATTAAAGAAATGGAAAACGTGGGCGTAGAATTTTTTGTAAAATTCTTTTTTAACCATGGTTTATTAGACATTACCAATAGGCCGCAATGGTATGTTATTCCGGGAGGCTCTCGTGAATACATTAAACCGTTGATAGCTTGTTTTGCTGATAAAATACAGTTAAACACTGACATTAAATCGGTAACCAGAGACGAGCAGGGAGTCACCATTACTTTTGCTGATGGTCAGCAAGCCCTGTTTGATAAGGTTATTTTTGCGTGTCATTCAGATCAAGCGTTAGCTTTACTCGGTGATGCCTGCGAGCAAGAAAATAAGGTGTTGGGTGCTATTCCTTACACTGAGAACTCGGTGGTATTGCATACCGATGTTTCATTATTACCAGATAGGAAAGCAGCTTGGGCGAGCTGGAATTACTTACTAAATAATAATACCGACAAAGCCGCTGTTGTTACTTATCAAATGAATATACTTCAAGGAATAGAGTCTGATACCCAATTTTGTGTCACTTTAAATCACTTAGAAGGGATCAATCAAAGTAAGATTTTACGTGAGTTTACTTATCACCATCCTGTGTTTAATCAACAATCTATTGCTGCTCAACAGCTGAAAAATACGGTTGACGGGCAAAACAATACTTATTTCTGTGGGGCTTATTGGTATAACGGCTTTCATGAGGATGGTGTGCGCAGTGCCGTCGATGTTGCAAAACAACTTGGAGTAGAGTTTGACTAATGCAGTGTATTTAGGCGATGTAAAGCATCGCCGTTTTGCTGTAAAACATCATGCGTTTAATTACCCACTTTATATGATGTGGGTTGATTTAAATAATACTCATGCGCTTAATGGCGTCCATAAGCAGCTTGGAACTTCAGGGTTTAAAGCATTGAAGTTTGAGCAATCTGATTATTTAAAAGGGTTACCCGATAGTCATCATCAGCCCATTATAGAGCGTGCTCATGCGCAGCTAGCCCAGTTAGGGGTAGATGAGAAATTTAGCCATGTGTACCTGCTAGGGCAATTACGCTGTTTGGGGATTTATTTTAGTCCAGTTAACTTTTACTTTTTTGGCCAACAAAACAATGAGTTTAGCTATATGGTGGCCGAGGTGAGTAATACCCCATGGAATGAGCGACATTACTACTTGGTTCCACTACAAAAAAAAGTGAACTTTAAGAAAGTATTTTCCGTATCACCCTTTATGAATTTGGATATGAACTATCATTGGACTGTTCGTCAAAAGAAAGACAATATACTGATACGTATAGAAAATAAGCGCGATGAAGAACTACTTTTTGATGCATCGTTAAGGTTACAGCGCCAACCCTTGTGCAATAAACAAATGAGCAAGTTGTTGAAGCGCTTTCCTGCGATGACATGGTCTATTTTCAGAGGTATTTACTATCAGGCATTTAAATTGTTTGTTAAAAAAGTCCCATTTTTAGGTCATTCAGGCAAACTTTAAATTTAATTTATGTTGTTTTATAAGTAATAACAATAATATAGGTAAGTATATGGAAAAGGTATCGAGCTTACGCGTTCAGGAACGCACCAGTTGGTTTACTAATTTATATAAAAAGTTAGTGTTTAAAGCGTTCTCGTCAATTGAAACGGGGCAGATAGTGTTGGTTGAGAATAACCAACAGTCTGTATTTGGGGATGCGTCTTCAGAGCTGAAAGTTACTGTCACCGTTAACGACAATGCCATGTATAAAGCGTTCGCTCTTTCTGGTAGCGTGGGTGCTGGTGAGTCTTACATTTTAGGGCAATGGCAATGTGATAATTTAACTCGGTTAATCGAAATTTTTGCGATTAACCAAGATCAACTAGATGCATTTGAAAAAAAGTTCGCGTTTTTTAGCAACATCGCTCACCGTATAAACCACATAAAAAACAAGAACTCACATGCGGGTTCAAAAAAGAATATTGTCGCTCACTATGACTTAGGAAATGATTTATACGAGTCTTTTTTAAGTAAAGAAATGCTTTATTCGAGTGCAGTATACCCAAGTAAAGATGCTAGCTTAGAACAAGCACAGCAGTACAAGCTACAACGTATATGCGAACAAGTTGAGCTACAACAAGGCGACACTGTTATTGAAATTGGTACCGGGTGGGGCGCGTTTGCTATTTATGCCGCTACTCATTATGACTGCCATGTCACAACTACAACCATCTCTGACGAACAGCACGATTATGTTGCTAACAAAGTTAACCAGCTTGGACTTGAAAGTAAAATAACCTTGCTCAAGCAAGATTATCGCTTATTGACTGGCAAATACGATAAGTTAGTCTCAATTGAGATGATCGAAGCCGTTGGGCATGAATACTTACCCAGCTTTTTTACTAAGTGCGGTGAGTTATTGAAAGACAACGGTGCTATGCTTATTCAAGCAATTACGATTAGTGACCAGCGTTATCAACACTATTTAAAAAATTCAGACTTTATACAACAGTATATTTTCCCTGGTGGGTGTTTGCCTTCGCTTAACGAAATGAGTGAACAAATTAAAAATAACACCGACATGAATATTCACACCATAAACGACATTGGTGCTCACTATGCCCGCACTCTTGCTGATTGGCGAGAGCGTTTTATTGCCAGCTGGCCAAAGCTTGATAGCGATAAGTTTGATGATCGTTTCTATCGCTTATGGCTTTTTTACCTTGCCTATTGCGAGGGCGCATTTAGAACCCGAGCAACCAGTACCGTGCATTTAATGGCACGCAAACCCCGCTTTACGAGTAGTAATGATGAGATTGCACTCGCTTATTAATTTTGCGCTGTTTCAAGTAGTGTGGTTTATGTGCCTGCTACTTGAACAACACGCAATTGTATACTCTGCTGTAGTCATCGCTTTGATGTTTTACTTATCAGCACAAAAAAAACAAGATGCTTTGCTGGTTTTAAAAGCCCTGCCACTAGCACTGTTGTGTGAGTTTATTGCGGTTCAGTTAGGGTTATTTGAATTTAAAGTCGATCCGCTGCCATTTTGGTTGGTGTTTTTATGGGTCGCATTGTTGCTGTGTATCAATACCTCTATGTCGTTTCTGACAAACCTTAAACCATGGCAAGCATTTGCTGTGTGCTTATTATTTGCCCCTGGCAGTTATTGGGCCGGCTCACGATTTGAGGTATTAGAGTTAGAGATGCCACTGTGGCAGTTTTGGCCACTTTACGGTGCTTTATGGGCTGCAACATTTACGTTTATTTTATTTTTAAACGGTAAAATAGGCGAGTTTGTTAAGCAATAACACAATACAGTTTGGAGATAACGATGAAAACGCTTTTAAATTTACTTATTGTTTATGCTTTATTTAGCCCTGTAGCTAATGCCGATACTCAGTTTAACAAGGTGGGTGAAGCACGCATGGAATACCTGTTTTGGGATGTTTATGATGCAACGCTTTATACACCTTCTGGTAGTTACACCGCAAAACAAACGCCTGTTAAATTTACCTTAACTTATTTGCGCGATTTTGACGCTAAAGACATTGTAAAAGCGACTAATGAGCAGTGGCAGCACTTAGGTAAACCTCAACTTTCAGAGCGCTATGCTGATAAATTACTCTCGATATGGCCAAATATTAAAAAAGGTGAATCGTTAACCTTGCTGACTGATCAGCAAGGACACAGTACTTTTTTCCATAACGATAACCAAATAGGTCGCATTGATGATGCCGAATTTGCTGAGGATTTTTTAGCTATTTGGTTAAGTGAAAACACCTCAGAACCATCAATTAGAAATCAACTATTAGGGATTTAATATGATTAATCTAAAACGCGTTAAAGTTGCCATGGTATTGGCCGTTAGCTTTTTTATTGCCAGTTGTTCAGCCCCAAGTGTTGAACATTACAAGGGTTCAGAACCAAATTTCGATTTTAAGACTTTCTTTAGTGGTGATTTGAAAGCCTATGGCGTTGTACAAGACTTTAAAGGTGAATTAACCCGAAAAGCTTGTTGTTGACTTAAACGCTACATGGGATGGCAATAAGGGCACTATTGAAGAAGACTTTGTTTACGATGATGGAGAAACACAAAAACGCATTTGGAAAATTACCTTAAACGACGATAACACATTAACAGGAACAGCCTCTGATGTTTTAGGGATAGCTACAGGAGAAAGTGATGGCAGTGTGTTTCATTGGAATTATAATGTAGAGATCCCTTACGATGGCAGCACTTTAGAAGTTAATTTTGATGATTGGATGTACCTAGTAACAAATACACGCTTGATAAACCGCACATCTATTGTTAAGTTTGGTGTTGAGGTTGGGGAAGTAACCTTAGTAATAGAAAAGGTAGAGTGAGTCATTAAGGTGCAAAGTTGCACTAATAGTGTGCTTAAATTAAGCTTTTGTTAACTCAACTCGCTGTATTTTACAGTGAATTTTACTATTTTTACTAATTTTTTAGTATTTTAGATAAAAAACGTAATTTGCTGTTGCTAACTCTTCGAAAATGCATAAAGATAGGATTTGCGAAGGCAAAATAATAACGAATAGGAATCTAATAATGAACAAAGCTCAACTAGTTGAAAAAATCTCTACTGACGCAGAAATCTCTAAAGCAGCCGCTACACGTGCACTTGACGCATTCACAGGCGCTGTAACTTCTTCATTAAAAGAAGGCAACTCTGTTGCATTAGTTGGTTTTGGTACTTTTTCAGTTAAAGAACGTGCTGCACGCACGGGTCGTAACCCACAAACGGGTGCAGAAATCCAAATTTCAGCAGCGACTATCCCAAGCTTTAAACCAGGTAAAGGTCTTAAAGACCAAGTAAACCTATAATTTTAGGTTTATAAAATATAATAAAAGGGCTATTTAGCCCTTTTTTTTTGTTGTAAATTTAACGCTTATTTAGCTTTAAGCGCTTTATCTCCTCGGCCAATGCCGACTGCGCCTGAGCGCACCACTTCAATTATGTCGGTTTCATGGCGTAAAGTATCTAAGAACGACTCTATTTTATCGGTGCTACTTACCAATTGTAGGCTGTAACTTTGACGACCCATATCTAAAATAGCACCTTGAAATACATCAACAACACGAGTTACTGCCGCACGAGTCGCTTCGTCTTTGGCAAATACTTTTACTAATAGCAGTTCGCGTTCTATGTGACTCATGTCGGTTAAATCAATAACTTTAAGTACATCGACCAGCTTGTTTACTTGCTTTGTTATTTGTTCAACAATTCTGTCATCACCTTTAGTGGTTACCGTAATACGAGAAAGAGACTCATCATCTGTAGTACCCACTGTTAAGCTATCAATATTGTATGCTCGTTGAGAAAAAAGCCCCACTATACGTGATAACGCACCAGGTTCATTTTCTAATAATATAGATAATATACGACGCATTATGCCTTCACTCCTTTTCTTAACCACATTTCGTCTATACCACCGTGCTTAATTTGCATTGGGTAAACATGTTCTTTTTCGTCTACTAAAATATCTAAAAATACCAATCTGTCGGTTATCGACATGGCTTTGTCTATCGCGGGTTGTAACTCATCAAGGGTGTTTACTCTGATCCCAACATGGCCATAGCTTTCAACAAGCTTTACAAAATCAGGCAAAGATTCCATATACGATGAAGAATGCCTACCGCCATAAATCATGTCTTGCCATTGTCTTACCATACCTAATGAACGGTTATTTAAGGAGATCACCTTTACTGCTAAGTTATACTGTAAACAGGTTGATAGCTCTTGGATGTTCATTTGAATAGAGCCGTCTCCAGTCACACATAAAGACTCTTTATCAGGAAAAGCCAGCTTGACCCCCATAGCCGCAGGTAAACCAAAGCCCATAGTGCCTAGGCCGCCTGAGTTGATCCACTGACGAGGGTGTTTAAATGGGTAGTACTGCGCGGCAAACATTTGATGTTGGCCAACATCAGAGCTGACATAAGCATCTCCGTTGGTCGCTTCATATATTGCCTCAATAACTGCCTGAGGTTTTATTTTGTCACCATCGCTGTTGTAACTAAGGCATTTTTGTTCACGCCAGCTGATCACTTGTCGCCACCAATCTTCTTGTGCACTGCGATCAATTTTAATTGGGCTGTTATCTATGGCAGTTTGTAATTGCTCAAGTACCGTTGCCAAACAGCCAACAACAGGAATATGTGATTTAATGGTTTTAGAAATAGAGGTTGGATCAACATCTACATGCACAATAGTGGCATTTGGGCAGAATTTTTGAACATTATTAGTAACCCGATCATCGAATCGTGCGCCAAGTGCTAAAATAACATCGGCATTGGCCATCGCTTTATTGGCTTCTAATGTGCCGTGCATACCCAACATACCAATAAAGTTAGGGTGAACGCCCGATATACCGCCCAGTCCCATTAACGTGTTGGTAATAGGGGCATTAAGTGACTCGACCAAATGAGTTAGTTGCTCTGAGGTGTTTGAAAGCACAATACCGCCACCAGAGTATATAACCAGTTTTTTTGCTTCTAAAATAGCAGTAACGGCCTTACGAATTTGTTTAGAGTGACCCTTGGTATTAGGGTTGTAGGTTCTGAGTTCTGTTGCCGCTGGAAAATTGTAAGCAAAAGTTAGCTCTGGGTTAAGCATGTCTTTAGGAAGTTCTACTACCACAGGCCCTGGGCGGCCGGTACTGGCAATATAAAAGGCTTTAGCAAGAATATTGGGAATTTCACTCGCGCTTCTACAATTAAAGCTATGTTTTACAATCGGGCGAGAGCAACCAACAATATCGGTTTCTTGAAACGCGTCATCACCTATAAGACTTGTGGGCACTTGACCTGATAACACCACCATAGGAATTGAATCCATATACGCAGTTGCTATGCCTGTTACACAGTTTGTTGCACCGGGACCTGATGTAGCAAGTACAACACCTACTTCACCGGTGGCTCTTGCGTAACCATCGGCCATGTGTGTAGCCGCTTGTTCATGGCGTACTAAAATGTGCTCAATATCGTCTTGCTGAAAAAGTGCGTCGTATAAATCTAATACTGAGCCGCCGGGATAACCAAATATATACTTTACCTTTAGCTCTTTTAATGACTTAACAACCAATTCAGAGCCATTATATTCTTGTTTACTCATCCTCATTCCTCTGTTGATTACATGCAAAAAAAAACCCCCGCGTAGTGCGAGGGTTTTAAAAAGCATTTTTCACCTTTTAATACATCCCCGCTGGGCTTATCACTAAGACCAGTACGAGTAAGACTAAAAGGCTAAATTGTGTATTCATGATGTTTTGCTCTTTAAAATAAAATGCTGTTTAAATAACAATTTTTGTATGTGGTTATTTTTAAGGCTTTTGAGCACACATGTCAACCCATTAAACTGGTTTTTGGATTAAAAATTCATTTTTAAATGTTTTTTAATCTAATAATCTATTTTATATGAGTTATTTTCACTTTATAAGCAGAAATTATGCAGTTTTGCGTGTTTGCCTAGGCTTGGGGATGGTCAGGGGGAAATTTAAATGCTGTGTTTCTGGCATAAAAAAAGCCAGCATTAGCTGGCTTTTTAATTTAACAGTACTAATTACAGACGGTCAATTACTGATTGTGTGAAATCAGTAGTGCCGTGGCTGCCGCCTAAATCGCGGGTAGTACGGTCGCCAGATTTAATTACATCAGCAACAGCGCTACGAATACGTTCAGCTGTATCGCCCATGTTTAAATGTTCTAGCATTTGAATAGAGGCTAAAATCACTGACGTAGGATTTGCAAGGTTTTTACCAGCAATATCAGGTGCACTACCGTGAACAGCTTCAAAAATAGCAGCATCTTCACCAATGTTTGCTCCTGGTGCCATGCCTAAACCGCCTACTAAGCCAGCACATAAGTCAGATAAAATATCGCCAAATAAGTTCGTTGTAACGATCACGTCAAACTCTTCAGGGGTCATTACAAGCTTCATACATGTTGCATCAACAATCATTTCAGTTGATTCAATTTCTGGGTAACGCTCAGCTACTTCACGCGCCACTTTTAAGAATAAACCAGAGGTTGATTTTAAAATATTTGCTTTATGTACTGCAGTTACTTTTTTACGACCTTCGCGCACAGCAAGTTCGTATGCGAACGTTACAATTTTTTCTGCGCCTTCGCGAGTGATCACTGATTTTGCTTCAGCTTCAGTACCATCTTCAGATACAACTTGGCCTGCACCTGAATACATACCTTGTGTGTTTTCACGAATAGTGATGATATCAATATCGTCGTAACGGGCTTTAGTACCGGCAAACGATTTAACTGGACGTACATTGGCGTATAAACCAAATTGCTTACGAAGCGTTACGTTGATAGATGTAAAACCTTCGCCTACAGGCGTGGTTAATGGACCTTTTAAGGTGATTTTATTCTTAGCAATTGTGTCAATTGTTTCTTGTGGAAGCAATTCGCCTGTTTTTTCAAGCGCAGCTAGGCCAGCGTCAACAAATTCATAATCAAAATCGCATCCTGCGGCTTTTAGTATTTCAAGTGCTGAGTCGATAATGCTTGGGCCGATGCCGTCGCCTTTGATCACTGTTATGGTTTGTTTGGCCATGAACTTTTCCTTTAAAGATTTGGATACACACATAAATAAAAATACTCAACAGAGTTTAGACTACTTATATGACAGGGGTACTAAATTTGAGCCGGCATTTATACCAATTTATCTCTCATTTTGCCAGTTTATAGTATGAATACAGGGTATAATCTTGAGTTATAATGGTAATAAGTCAGCTAAATACTATTGTGAAGCCCTAAGCGCAGCAGCGATTGATTAAAATCGACTTCACTTTGCCAACCATGGCGACTAAGTTGTTGATTTAATATTTGCTGTTGCCATGCTGTTAATGGCTGGTTAGGTTTAAGTATGCGTTGTGCCACTACCTTTAATGCCGCCCATAATTGACCAGCATCATCAAGCTGCTTTTTAGGCAATTGCTCTGCATTTAATAAAGCCGACGCCCATGGGTCGCCACTAAGTAATTCGTTAAGCTCACTGTTTAAATGAGAGGCATCTACGTTGTTCACACCAAAAAATGTACTAAAAGGTGTATCGAGAGATTTATTCGGTGTTTGATCAATGGTGATTTTTCTAGAAACATCTGCGCTGTAATGTATCAACACATAATATAAGTAAGCATATAAGCTTAAACTAACACGCTCACCTTGAACGCGGGGATTATGCTTAACTAATAGCTCTAAAATATTTACTAAACAACTAATACGGGTGCATAAAAAGGCATGTAAAGGGTGAGCAATACTATTTACTAATTGTTGAAACACCACCCCTTGAATAATAGCCGGTGCTTTATCGTAACCGACCATAGATAAACTATGTCTTAAATCTTTAGCGGGTAATAGCTCTTTGTTGTAGTGTTTTACTGCTAAGCATACTGACTTTATAACGTCAGGGTAGGGGGTAAGTAAGGTGTTCAAAGCTTTAAAGCTGTATTCTTTTTGCGTTTTTATTTGTTTAACTAATTGGTACAAGGGCGTTTGTGCAGAGAGTTCACTATTCGGGATATTAAGATATTCACTGTCCCATACTTTTAAAAATAAGCGGTTATCATTGCATTCCCATGCTTTTGAGTCATCCATTAAGGACGCTTTAATACGATACCATGCCATTTTAGTATTGGCGTTATTAACTATAATATGTCGGCCTTGCGTATCCGTGGCTAAATAAACCATAGCTTGGTCGGCATACACGACTTGGCTGCCAGGTACATATTGTCCAACGTGTGCAACTAGCGCTTTTAATAACGTTTGTGCAAATGAGTTGGGAGTTCTTATATATAAATCAGCGACCGCTTTATAAAAATTTATGTGCTGTTGTTTTTCATTACAAGTAACGTTAAGTGCTAATATATTAGCTAAAGAAACCAACACACTGGCACCGTCATAAAGCATAATTTTAGGTGTATCTAATAATGCGTGTTTGTATTTGCCTAATTTTGCCAAAATATGAGCAATTTGGTGCGCGGGTTGTTTAGCCGTTAATAATACTTTGGCTGCAAGTTTATGGCGTAACTGCCACATTTTTTTATCGGCTTCGTTAAACGTTTGCTGTTGAGCTAACTTATTTAATTGTTTGGCAACACAAAGGTGTTCAACTAATGAGGCACTAATATAAAGCTCGGTTAAATCGTTGTCGTAGTTTTGACTACGACACAAAGCACAGGTTAATACACATTGGTTAACCACTAAATTGGTTGCGTAACTATAATGTGTTTTATATAAATTTAACTGAGCTTGCAATGCCGCTGGGTTTTGTTTGTATAATGCAGCGTATTGCTCTGAAAACTTACACACAAGAGGGTAGAAGGTATGCCACTGACTTTTATTGTTATGGGAGCTTAAAAGCAGTTGCGTGCTTTCGAATAGCTTTTTTAGTTTACCCGACAGTGGAGCTTCCATTAAATCTTCCCATCATTATGCTCAAGATATTTTTCATAAGCACTTGGGCCCCACATTATTAGTTGGCCATTTTTAAATAATAACCCAGTACATTCATCCATGGTGGTGATACCGTCTGAGGTTTTGTGTTGGGTACGATAAAAAACCACCTGCCATACTTGCTCGCCATCACGCTTAGCATAGGTTAAATCTGGGCTACCTAAATATTCAAGCACATCATTTAGCGTAAAGGTATCTTCTAAACGCAATTTTTCGATATAGCGTTTATTAAATGCTTCTCTGTCTTGCCAAATCATAGCTTGTGGATCGTCTTTATAGAACATAATAACTGACGTAGCTATTAGAGCGTATAAACCTAATCCTAATATTAAATACCTAAAAAACTTTTTAAACATTGCCAACCCAGACCAAAATAGCTATCGCTAGTATACGTATTGCTAGTGTACAGTGCTATTAACTTGCGACTAATTAAGCCTTAACTGCTTTAAACTAAAGCCTAAATGGATATCTGTACGCAAACTCACCAATTGCTTAGAAATAACAAACATATCCATATCTTCATTAAGCTTTTTTTGTAGCCGCGTATTTAACGATTCATCATTTAGCGCTTCTTCAATAGAGCTATATTGATTAACCAATTGCTGCGCGGATTTAACACCAATACCTTTAACACCAGGAATGTCGTTGGTTTTATCGCCTGCGAGTGCCCAAAAGTCGATGAGTTTATGTTGAGCGACAGCAAAGCGCTCTTCAATGTGTTCTTCATTGAGGTGTTGCTTTTTAAAGTAATCGTATACTTCAATATGCTCATTCAAATGAGGCAAAAAGCCTTTATCAGTAGAGACAATGGTATTGTTTATCTGATTATTAGCCGCTTTATGCGCTAAAGTCGCAATAATATCGTCAGCTTCATCGTTAGTCGGTTCAAATACCACTATACCGGTTTCTTCAATGGCCGCTTTAAAATGGGGTAACGCGTTTTTTAGGGTCTCTGGCATAGGTGCACGCGAATGTTTGTAGTCTTTATAAAAGTGGTAACGCCAGCTTTTGTCACCATCAAAAACCGCAATTGCATGGGTTGCATTGGTGGTCGTTAAAAGTTTTTTGCATGCATGTGCAACCCGAGCACAGCAGGCTTTTAACATGTGCTCGTCGCTGTGATGGCTTTGGTTTGCATCAACAGCATAAATGCGCCTAATTAAATTAAGCGCATCAATAAGGAGTAAATGGGGATTCAATTATAAACTCACGCTTTTATTGTATAACAAGGAATATACTTACTTCCGGGAAGTTTCATTCTACCTTGTTCTACAAATGCTTGTAAAAGCTTGTCCATTGCTTTCATTAAATCAGGCTCACCACTTAGCACATAGGGGCCATGCTCTTTAATTGCATTTAAGCCTTCTTCTTTTACGTTACCAGCAACAATTCCCGAAAACGCACGGCGTAAATTAGCGGCAAGCTGTTGTTTGGGTTGATCAAGGTGTAAATCAAGTGACGCCATGGCTTCATGAGTTGGATAAAAAGGCTGCTGAAAATCATTTTCTATTTTCAACGTCCAATTAAAGTAATAAGCATCGCCTTGGCTTTTACGATATTCGCGAACTCCGCTCATAGCCGATTTAAGCTTTTGGCTAACTAATTGAGGATCATCAATAATCACTTCAAATTTACTCAGCGCAGCATCGCCCAAAGTCATTTGAATAAACTTACAAAGCTCTTCAAAGTAAGCTTTGCTCTGTTTAGGGCCAGTTAAAATAACAGGTAAACATTGCTTGTCGTTTTCAGGGTGTAACAAAATACCTAATAAATAAAGTAACTCTTCGGCTGTACCTGCGCCACCTGGAAAAATAATAATAGCGTGTGCGGTTCGAACAAATGCTTCAAGGCGTTTTTCAATGTCGGGTAAAATAACCAGCTCATTTACAATCGGATTGGGTGGCTCTGCCGCTATAATGCTGGGCTCAGTTAAACCTAAATAACGATTATTGGTAATACGTTGCTTTGCGTGGCCAATGGTTGCGCCTTTCATTGGGCCTTTCATTGCACCAGGCCCACAGCCAGTACAAATATTTAATCCACGTAACCCCAGTTCATAGCCAACTTGTTTGGTGTATTTATATTCGACTTCGTTAATAGAGTGGCCACCCCAACATACAATCATGTTAGGTTCGCTATTTACCTTAAGCGCGTCGGCATTTCTAAGCATATCAAAAACCATATGGGTAATGGCTTTAGTTTCTTGGAGGTTCTTTTCATACTTTTGGCAAATAAACAAAATATCGCGAATAACCGAAAATATGTGCTCATGAATGCCTGTTACTATGTGGCCATCAACAAAGGCCGTTTGCGGAGGATTTTCTAACTCAATTTTTATACCGCGTTCACGGCTAACCAAACGTATATCAAAATCTTTGTGTTTATCGTAAATATCATTGCTTACATCGGTGTGGCTGCCTACATTGAGCACGGCCAATACACAGTTTCTAAATAGTCTGTAGCGTTCGCTGGTTGATGATTGCTCGAGTAAGTCTACTTCTAGCTGCGACAATAAATCTAATACCCCTGTAGGGTTTAATTGTATTAGCATCGACATTCTCCTTGAAACTTCTTGGGTAAATTTACTGCGTAGTTATGCCTTATACTCAAGGGTAAAAGTGCATAACACTATTTACTAATACACAGACGATCCCGGCCTGAGTTTTTAGCATCGTAAAGAGCCTCATCGGCTCTATCAAATGCTTTTAGAGGCGTATCACCCACTTCAAATTGGGTTGCGCCTAAAGAAACAGTAATTTGTATTTGCTTGTCTTTAAATTTAAATGGGATCTTTTTAATCGACAGTCTTAATTTATCGAGATGCTCGACGGCGTTTTCAAGTGAGGTACGGGGCATTAATAACACAAACTCTTCGCCGCCATAACGGGCAATAAAATCAGTTTGTCTAATCGATTTTTGCAGCGCTTTTGCAATCACTTGCAAGGTAATGTCGCCGGCTGTGTGACCAAAACGATCGTTAATTGATTTAAAATGGTCAACATCAATAACAACTAAGGTTATGTCTGACGGGCGTTCATTAAATACATTGATTTCGTGATTATAACGTTCATCAAAAGCTGCGCGATTAGGTAATTTGGTAAGACTGTCGAGTAAACTTTTAAAACGTTGTTCATTCAAACGTTTCTTATAATTACTAACTTTGTTTTCTAAACTGCCAATTCTATCGTTTATTTGTGCAAAGCTAGAAATTAAAATTTGGCGATCTTTTTGTTCTAGCTGCTCTTTTTCTAAAATATCAGCACTTAATGAGCGTAACTCATTTTCAACCAATTGCTTTAACTCTGTAATTGATGTTGCTTTATTTGTTTGTGTATTTAAATTTCTTAGCTTTTCACCAATTCGTTGATTAATTGAGTCAAACTCAACAGTCATCGATTCAGAATGTTCGCTGGTCGATACTAATGAGCGATGTAGCTCTCCGAGTGTTTGGTTTAAAGAGGTTAAGAAGCTTTGTGCTGACGCGCGCTCAACTTGAATGCTTTGTACAATAAGTGTGATTACATCAATTGCTGCATCAAGTAGCTGGTCTACGGCTTTATTTTTAGCGATACGTTTTTTTATTAAATACAACGCTTCGTTGGCTTCTTCTTCGAGAACTAGCTGACTGACTAATCTAAACAGCTTTTCAGTGAGGGCACTTAGGTTCGGAGGCTCAAAGGCGTCGTTGCTTTTAGCAATTAAGGCTTGATGATAAAAAGTTATCAGCTGGTTTAATATAGGAATAAAGCCATGTACAGATTGAATATCGTCTAGCTCGTTATCAAGCAAATGGCGCAGTGTTCTGCGGGTATCGTCAGGCAAGCCTTTGGTTTGTTGTAATTGCTTACCTGCATTTTGTACACTGGTAAAAAGGTCGCGTTGATGTGCTAGTTGAATGGCTTCTTGGTTTTTAAGCAAAGCTAAAATATCATCCACTAAAGGGGCAAAGTCTTCAAAACTCATTCCTTTGTTTAACGCGCTTCGAAACTTAGCTAGGCGGTTATCAAGCTCAGTATCAAGTCCCTTACAGCTTAAAGACAACTTAGCTGCAAAATTAGAAAGCGTACTCACTTGATGTTGGCGAGCACTTTCTATTACTTTTCTACTGTCGATTGCTTGCTTTAGTTTTTGTTCCACCGTATTGGAGCTCCTAGACACCTACACACCATCATCGTAATACCTCTATTGTTTTAGTTTACAACAAAAACATATTAATAGTAGGGATGAGATCAAAAACTTAATGTTTTTAATAACAAAATACGAGCGATCTTAAATATAAGTGCATTTACCGCTTTTAATTCACTTTTAAAATGGGTCTTGTTAATCTTGGTACAACAATACGTTATATAAAAAAGAGCCTTCATGAAAAAGCTACTTGCCTTATCAATTTTAGCTGCCTGTTCAGCACCAGCATTTGCCGACGTTAACTACGCTTTAAATATCTCTCAGCCAGAGCATCATTTAGGTGATGTAAATGTAGAGTTTCCTAAAACGGCGCAATCATATTTAGATGTAAAACTGCCAGCATGGCGTACTGGTCGCTATGAAATTTTAAACCTTGCCAATGGCGTTCGCTATTTTAAAGCCAGCGACAATGAAGGTAATGCATTAAAGTGGGAAAAAATAGACCACAGCACATGGCGTGTTCATTTAAACGAGCCGACTGAAGTTAATGTTGATTACCAAGTATATGCCAATGAGCTAGGTAAGCGCGCTCGCCATATTGACGATAGCCATGCGTTTGTTGATGCATCGGGCTTTTTTATGTTTAGCGAGTCATTTCGCCAAGAGCCAGTTACGGTTGAATTAAACGTACCTAAAGCATGGCGCTCTGTGTCGGGTATGGAAAACTATAAAAATAAACACAGCTTTAAAGCCAGTGACTACGACGTGCTTGTTGATTCACCAATAGAAACAGGTGTTAACGAACTGCGTACTTTTGAGGTTGATGGCCGTGAGTATGAGCTAGTGGTGTGGGGCGAAGGTAATTACGACATAGAACTGATGCTAACCGATCTGAAAAAGCTAGTGGCAACGGGCAATGTAATTTGGGACAGCTACCCGTATGAGCGTTATGTATTTATGGTGCATGCTACATCGGGCGCGGGCGGTGCAACCGAACACTTAAACTCAACTATTATTCAACGCCCACGTGATCGCTTTGCTAAACGTGAAGACTATTTAGCTTTTATCAGTACAGCGGCACATGAATTTATTCATACTTGGAATGTAAAAGCATACCGACCTAAAGGGCTTGCGCCATATGACTACACTAATATTAATTATTCAAAATTGCTGTGGATTGCTGAAGGGTCTACAAGCTATTTTGAAGATCATTTATTAGTGCGTTCGGGTATTCAAACCACCGATGAATTTTTTAAGAACTTTAGTAAAACCATTAATCGCCACCTCACTACCCCTGGTCGTGAAGTGCAAAGTGCAAGTGAAACCAGCTTTGATAAATGGATAAATCAAGGTGGCGATCATGCACGTAATTACGGCACTAATATTTATCTTGAAGGCTCGTTATTGTCGATGGCGTTAGATATAGACCTACTTGAAAAAAGCCAAGGTAAAATAAGCTATAAAGACGTACACAACGAACTTTATAAGCAACATAAGCTACCAGCGGGTTTTACTGAGCAAGACGTATTAGCTATTTTAAAACAACTATCAGGACGTGATTACAGCGCTTGGTGGCAAGAAAATGTTAGCACACCAGCCAGCCTAGATTTTGATGAATTACTGGCAAAAGTTGGTTTAAGCTTTGAATTACCAGAAAAAGCCAAGGCTACACCAAGCTTAGATGCCTTTACTAAAAATACTGGTGAGTTACTAACACTTACCCATGTACGCCGCGATGGCGCAGCATGGCAAGGTGGCTTAACTACAGACGATAAACTCGTCGCTATTAACAAAAAGCATGTAGGGAAAAACTTAACCACGAGCCTAGAAACCTTTAAAGCAGGAGACAAGGTAACTGTTGATTTTATTCGCCGTGATGCATTAATGTCGACTGAGCTTGTGTTGTCAGAAGATTTCGACAAACCTAAAAAAGTAGTCGCTAATAAAAATGCTACTGCTGAGCAAAAAGCGCTATTTAAAGCATGGATGGGCGTAGCGCATCCAAATGATGTGAAAAAAGACGACTAACATCGTTTATCATTTTGTTTAAAAAGGAGCTTAGGCTCCTTTTTTGTTTATTGGGCGCTATATTGTAACAATTTATCTCAGCGCAGTTGACCTGACTCATACTTAATGAGTAATCTGCTGGTTCAATAATAAAAGGGATTCTATAATGCGTTTAAAACCTCTTGTTGCCACGTTGGTAGCAACCTGTTCACTGGCACTTTCTTCTGCGGCTCATGCCGATGAAGGCATGTGGCAACCTCATCAACTACCAGAGCTTGAGTCAATTTTAAAAGCCAAAGGGCTTGAAATTAGCGTTGATTCAATTTCAAAATTAACCGAATTTCCAATGAATGCGGTTATCAGCTTAGGCGGTTGTACAGCCTCGTTTGTTTCGCCAAAAGGCTTAGTTGTAACTAACCATCACTGTATTTATGGTTCGGTGCAATATAATTCAACGCCTGAAAATAACATTTTAGAAAATGGCTTTTTAGCAAAAACACCGGCTGAAGACTTACCAGCTGCGCCAGGTTCACGTGTGTACGTAACCGAAACAGTGACCAATGTGACCGACAAAGTGATTAGCGGCACTAACGAGCTAAGCGCAAAAGCACGCTATGATGCGTTAGAAAAAAATCAAAAAGCACTCGTTGCACAGTGTGAAGCTGATGCTAGTTACCGTTGTAATGTGTATTCGTTTCATGGTGGTTTAGAGTTTTACCTAATTAAATCACTGGAAATTAAAGATGTACGTTTAGCGTATGCACCTGCCATGGGCGTAGGTAAATACGGTGGCGATATAGATAACTGGATGTGGCCGCGCCACACAGGCGATTTTGGTTTTTACCGCGCCTATGTAGGTAAAGACGGCAAGCCAGCAGAGTACAGCGAAGATAACGTACCGTACGTGCCAGAGTCTTACTTAAGTGTAAGTGCTAAAGGCGTGCAAGAGGGCGACTTTGTTATGGTAACTGGCTATCCAGGGCGTACCAATCGTTACCGTATTGCCGCAGAGGTTGATTACGTATTTAACGACAGTTACCCTAAAGCGCGCATGCACAATACTAAATACGTGTCACTAATTGAAGAAAACTCAGAAGATGGCAGCAAAGCCCGTATTGCTTACGAAAGCACCATAGCAGGTTACAACAACTACATTAAAAACTATGGTTCGATGATTGAAAGCTTCAAAAAAGGCACCATGTTTGAGCGTAAAAAACAGTTTGAACAAGAGCTTACAAGCTGGATAAACAGCGATAGCGAGCGTAAACAGCGCTACGGGAATGTGCTTAATGAGTTATCGGCATTAGTAGCTCAATCGCAAGAGCACAGTGAGCGCGACCGTATGGTAGGCTATGTTCATCGTTCACAAATGATCAGCACGGCACGTCGTTTATACCGCTTAGCGGTTGAAAAACAAAAGCCAAATAGTGAGCGCGAATCAGGTTACCAAGAACGCGATTTACCGCGTATTAAATCTTCTCTTGAGCGTATGTCACGTCGCTTTGATGCCAATGTAGATAAAGCTATATTACTGCACTTTTTAGAGCAATATGCAGCATTACCTAAAGCAGAGCGCTTTAGTGAAATTGATAAAGCTTTTGCTTTAGAAAACGGTTTTGATAAAGCAAAACAAAGCGCATTGCTAGATGAAATGTACGCTAAATCAAGACTAGATAATGAAATTGTACGTAATTCATTATTTGAACAAACACTAAGTCAGCTTAACCAAAGCCAAGACCCGTTCATGCAATATGCAAAAGCTATATTTGCTGTGATGAAAGCTGAGGAAGATAAGTCAAAAGCCTTGGCAGGTAAGTTACAAGCTGCTCGCCCAGAGTTAATGAGTGCAATTATTGCCTTTAACAAAGCGCAAAACAAACCGGTTTACGCCGATGCAAACAGCACATTACGTGTAACTTACGGCACGGTAGGCGGTTATTCTCCGCAAGATGGATTAGTGGCTACGCCGTTTACTTCACTTGAAGGCTTATTGGCTAAAAACACCGATGTTGACCCATTTAATGCGCCTAAAAAGCTGCAAGAGCAAATTAAAGCGAAGCTTTATGGTGATTACACTGGTGGCATGAATACTGTTCCGGTTAACTTTTTATCAAATGTAGATACAACTGGCGGTAACTCAGGTTCGCCAACGCTTAACGGCAATGCCGAGCTGGTGGGTTTACTGTTTGACGGTGTGTACGAAAGCATTATTGGTGATTGGGATTACAACCCAGAACTAAACCGCTCAATTCATGTAGATTCGCGCTACATGCTGTGGGTAATGGATAAAGTAGATAACGCCCAAAACCTATTAGACGAAATGAAAATCGTAAAATAAATAGCAGTTAAAATAACAAAAGGCGCTTACCTTAACCGGAAGCGCCTTTTTTGTTTAAACATTTTTGGCGATTAATCTAACTTAAGCTACGGGCTACGGGCTACGGGCTACGAGGTTCGGGGGAGCTAATATTTAACTTTCACTGACACTCGGCTTTGTGTGATGGTTTTGGTTTCTCATTTTCTGCTCATTATCTTCTCCATGTTCAAATAGCTTTTTGATGAATTATGCACAAAGAGGGCGAAGAGACGCTGCGCTTTTGTAGGAGCAAGGTGTTTTTAAATTAAACTTTTTTATAACGGTAACTACGTAAGTTTAATTTACTAAATGCCAACTAGCATAATTTTACCTTGTGCCATGCCCTCAAGCTGGCAGCTAAAATCAATGCGCTTTTCAGCAGGTGTTTTATACAGCAAAGTGAGCTTACGAAAAGGCGTGGTAATCACTTTGACCGTTTTGATTTGTAAACTAACGCGTGTTCGTTTGTCTAAAAAGGCAAAAGCCGTTTCCGTTAATGCTTTTTTACATGCGCTTAATGCTGTATTTGTTACAACGCCAGATAATATTGAGTTACTAATATCTTCAGCCGACAAGCTACTATAACCACTTGCCATTACGAACGCGGCATAAATATCAAGTATGGCAATAGCGCGTACTTTTTGACTTTTAGGATCCTCATAAACAGCCATTACACAGGGTACTTTAGATTCATCGAATACCTGCGGTTGAATTGTGTTTACGATTAAAGACTGACTTATATGTTTATGAAACAAACGTTCTAATTGCGACAGCTTTGGTAACGCTAAATCATCATTTAATTCAATTTCATCAGGAATGACTTCGTTATTTTCTACAAGTTGAACCAGAGGTAATAACTTATCGTGAAGTTGTTCATCGGTAAAAGGTTTTGACAGTACAAAAGATGCGCCTAAGCTAATAGCTTCTTCAATTTGAGACTTTTCATCAACAGTGGTTAGCATCGCGACTATTATATTAAGTTGCCTTTGCTTTATTGCACGTAATAACGTTACCCCACACATATCAGGCATATGCCAGTCTGTAAGGACAATATCGGGGTGCCAACTACCAATCAGCGTTAACGCAGATTTAGCATTGTTGGCTTTTTCTATTAATAACTTCCGATAGCCAAACTTTTCCAACCCTCGGCGTACTATTTCAAGTGTTGCATGGCTATCATCCACGATAAGTATTTTCACACAGGTAACTTTTTTTTAATGTTGTTGTTATTATGGCAGATTTTTTTCACAGCGCTAAACTCTAGTAAATAAACACTTAATTTAAGATAACTAAATAATGCCATATGCCGTATTTCCGCCAGAGGTTTATCATTATATTGCTATAAATTTTGGGCTACTTATTTTAGCCGCGTGGTTTTATATTCTTTTACTGATACTCAGAGAGTTTAGGGCATTTGCACTTAGCATGGTTAAAAGTAACGGAACAATGGATGATGCGACGTTAGCTATGTGCAGAGAGTCTGTTGAAAACGCTATGAGCTATGTTAACGATAATCGAAAAACTATCGCTGAGTTAATCAGTGTACAAATGCTATTACAACAGCAATTGACTGAGGTTACTTCATCAACCAAAGATCATGTTACCGAAAAAGAACAACAGCTAATCGATGATCTCAATAAAAAATTAAAACGCTCGCATAAGCTAATTCGCAAACTTAAAGGGGATTTGGATAAAAGTGTTGAAAAATTAAAAGTTACCCGTCAAAAACTCTATGCACAATATGATGCAGTGACTGTGCTTCAAGAAGAAAAAGATCAGTTACAAGCAGATTACGAAGCGCTTAAAACCGCAAGCGAAAATAGTGATAAAACATCAAACGCAGATGCATCCTCAACGCTCGATCAAACAAGATTACTTAATACTTTAAACGAATATAAAAGGCAAATTGCAGAGCAAGACCAACTGCTACAGCAATTACAGTTACAAACTGACGGGCCAGAAAGTAGTGAGGAATTAGATACTCTAAAGCAAGAGCTAGAGAAAACCCAGTACGCACTTAAACACCTTACAAAAGAAAAAAAATTCATTGAAGGACGCTATTTAGAAATGATGAAAAATAGCCAAAAACCAAGCTAACTAACGACTTTTTTTAGTCTGAGCGAGTAAACGTTATTACTGTGTTTTCTGCTCATTCAATTCTCTTTGCTAAGTAAGGTCTTATGCACAAAGAGGGCGAAAAGACGCTGCGCTTTTAGAGGAAGATATAAAACAAAGCTATTTTTAGCTAGTCACTGCTATGTATTACCACGTTATCTTTGCTGAGTATGTAAGGTGACAATTTATAGTAAACAAAGAACCAGCCTGATACGGTTAATATTACGCCTAAACCATATTTGCTAAAAATTGGAATATACATTATCAATGTAAACACGACTGCCGAATACAATAAAAATATAGCCCAGAATAATTTTGAGCTGATAAGTTTCAATCTCGTCTGACAATTGGCACATTTAAAGTAAAACGGAAATGCAGATAAATAAAGGCTGAAAACATCTATTTTATGTTCACACCGAGGGCACTGACTCATAAATTTCCTTGTGTTTTTTCCGTTAGAAGTTCTTGTTAGTTTTTATTATTTACAATACTTTTTGGCTTTAAAAAAACCTGTAATACAAATTACTATATAAAAAGCATACAACCCTATCTTTTCAGCCCACGTAGCTTGTGGAAGTGAGCCATAAAAACGAAGGTAATCATTAACAACTAACATCCCAACACAAACTATAATAGCAGTTGTTTTGAAGTAGAAAACACCCGCCGATTTTATAGTTGATATAGAGACAATTAAAGCCCCCAAAGATAGATAAAAAGCTAATATTGACATGGCTCCAGGTACAATACTTGGTGCTAGTGCAAGAGTTGTTATGATTATTGAAAACCATCCTAATATTTTAATGGTCATTCGACTCCTTTAAAAACTTACAACCGTGTAACACGCAATGTGTTGGCGTGGTTTTCTGTTTGCCAAAACTATGACAACTTTACATAGTCGGAGTTTAGGTGTTTGTTATATTCTTATCATATTCCTGGTTAACATTTGATAAATACTTATTAAATAAGTTAAAACGATAACGCAAGAGATAGCTAAAATACTACTGTTAGGGAATAAATACCAAGCGGCTACAATTAAAATACTTCTTAACACAGCATGAATTAAGCCAACAGGATGTTTAACGATCCAAGAATATACTACCCAATGAAGTCCTAAGCCAACGCCTAAACTCAAAGGAACAAATTCAGGTGCATTTAAAAGTAACGGTATATGGACAGCCCAAAGAAGATTAACCATCACTATGCATAGGCCCATTAGTTTTGCTAAAGGGTTGGATGAGGAAACTAAGTTCTCTTTTCTAAATTTAGCAATTACTAAAGCTATAGGAAAAATACCACCTGTTGCAAAAAGTAGAATATATATAGAAATATTTGCGCTAAATTGTGTACTTAGAAATCCAACTAAACCCCAAATTATGGTTCCAGCAACCGGCATTGAAATAGATCTGTTTGAAGATTGTTCAAATTCTATTCTGTATTCATCTAATGTCAAAATACTCTCTCCTTGCTTGAGTAATGCTCCGACTAATTGAAGCAAATAATGCCTCCATGAACCGCGCGAGCTTGCTAGTGTGAGCGACCGTAGGGAGCATATTTAATGCCTAGTTAAGTGCAATTTTTTCCAACTTCTGCTGAATAAGTGATATCGATCGTAGGACTCAACATAAGACAAACATGACAATGCTTTCCTACAGCTTCTTGAGCTGCTCGCAAAATGTCAGACTCCTGAAAACCGACGCCACTTACTATAAAGTGCAAGTTTGCCGATTTATATAAACGAGGCTCTGATTCCGTTAAGGCGAAAGTAACCGTATTTTCTAAACCCTTAACTTCAAAACCTTGCTCTTGCAGAAGCAAGACGACATCCGTCGCACTGCATGAACCTAAAGCTGACAATAGAACTTCCGTTGGACAAGGAGCTTTCTCACTTGTAGCGTCAACATTAAACGTAAAGCCACCTTCTGTTAATACTTTAAAACGACAATCTTCATCCCACTTTATATTAATACTCATACTTCCCTACTTTTTGATGTCACTACTGCTGATTGCACTTAACGCTCGTTTAAACGGTGAAAATAATGGCGCATATTTTTGCGTGTTTTTTGCAAAAAGTGCGACATAATTTTTAATCCGATTTCAAGCGCTTGTTAGCAGAATTTACTCTGTAAGTGATTTTTTACCGATGCCCACTCTGTAGAGAGAATAGAATAGACAACTGTATCTCTAATTGAGCCATCGCCCATTATTTGATGACTGCGTAAAATTCCATCTTGTTTAGCCCCAAGTCTTTCAATAGCCTTCCTCGACCCTTGATTAAAAAAGTGCGTTCGAAACTCAACAGCAATCGCCGAATACTTATCAAATAAGTACTTTAGTAGTAAGAGCTTACATTCAGTATTTACCGGAGTTCTTCTAACTGATGCTGAATACCATGTATAACCAAGCATAGCTCGTTTATTCTTTGCGTCTACATTATAAAATCGAGTTGTCCCAACGACCATGCTCGTATTATTACACCTTACCACAAATGCTATATTACCTTGCTCAGCCTCAAAAATTGCTTTTTCGACATAACTTTCCATTTGTTCTGGAGAAGGGACATTTGCATACCACAACTTCCAAGATTCACCATCTAATACGGCCATTTTTAATTCTTCAACATGACTCATATCCAACACCTCAAGGGTAACAAAATCCCCTTTGAGTTTTATCGGCTTTAACCATTCCATCTGTATACCTTGTCTATTCTGCTAACGCCGCCTCCTTGGGTTTAACCCAATAAAGGCTTGTTATATTTATGGATAATCTATACCGCCATTTGGTTGTTTACAGCTTAAGATCCGCTTTAACGAGAACAACCATCCTTTTAAGAAGCCATATTTTTTCAAAGCGAGAATAGAGTACTCTGAGCAAATGGGCTCGAATAAGCATGATTCTTGTAAGCTTTTCGGAGCTACAAACCGATATAACATGATTAGTTTAATAGAAAACCAAATCAAAATTATTTTTCCTTACGAAAAGTAATTACATAATAGCTACTATCTACCGCCTTCTTACCTCTTAAAGCATCGAAGCAACCTGGTTGAACTTGAACTCCGATGCTATCAACTCTCTGGAAATCCCACCCTGCGTTTGCATATTTATTAACAACAGTTTCTAAATATGCAGCGGCTTCATTCCCCTTATGGGCTTTCATTTGAACGGCAATATTTGGAGGAATTTGTACCATTTTTTATTCAAACATCAATTTATCTCCTTGTTTTGATGCTAATTAAAAAATATAACGCCGTAAATAAACGGCTAAAAAATAGTGGGCTATAATTTGTGAGGTACGAACAAAGCCCACTGTTTTTTTGTCCGCACTTTTAATTTGCTTTGTTATATTGCGATTTACACAATACATTTTGATTAGCGCCACTACCATACAACTTTAACCTTTCTGTACCACCTGTTTTTTCAAAAAACTCTTGTAATGTAATTTCCTTTTGCTCGTAGCTCATTAGCTGCCAGAAACCGTAAAAACCTTTGAACCAAAAGTAATAGAACACAGCTCCGACAGCTAACAGTAAATATACAGATTTTCCTACTTTTTGTTTGTACTTTATGCCTCAATAAAAAAACCAAATACAGCTAAATATTGCCACAATAAAAAATGCAGAGAAAGGAGTTATTACAGTATAGGAGTTACTCCAAATAGAGCTTAAACAAGTAAAATTTCTGCCTGACACTATTGAGAAGATCAAAGTAATTTTGAAAAAGAAATACAACAACACGGTAATGAACACCGCATATAAGATACCACTTTCCTTGCTTTCTTTTTTATTCAACGCTTAATTGCACTTGATTTCAGCTTTTTTCCAAGGATGGGCAAATGAAACACCAGCAGTGCCGACCGCTACAGAATTATTTTTTCCTAATTCGGAAGTTAATTCAGTATACCCTGCAGGGCACAACTCGCTTGCTCTGCGATCCCAATAGGCATTCACAGTTTCTGCTGACGTTGTTCCATTTCCCAAATACTCCAGATAATAGTGATTTTCACCTATCACTCTATCGTTATACCCGCCTGACCAAGTGTGGGCTTGGTAGCCAGTAGCACAGGCAGTTAAATATATAGTTCCGATAAGTACTACGATGTATTTCATTTTATCTCCATGTCTAATTTTGGCTGCTAACGCTTGCAGCACGCGCGCCCACGAAATGGAGCCGGAGGCGCAATGTAGTGGGAGTCGCCGTGCCTGCACTTGTTATGCATGTGGACTTTCTAATTGTGCAATGATTAACGCAGCTATCTCTTTAAGCTTCCCAACCTCTTCAAACTGCACGCCATGGTCTTTTATCACCAACAAAGGTCCTGGAAAAACATGAAAATGAAAATGCCCCACAGTTTGACCGGCAGAAGAGCCATTGTGCTGGAATATGGTTGACCCAGTCACCCCCATAGCGCGCTCGAGAGCTTTACCTATTTTCTGAACGGTTAGCATGCATGCTTGAGCAGCTTCTGCAGACAGATCGTAAATTGTGACCGCTTGTTCCTTGGGTACTACTAATACGTGACCATCCTTCTGCGGTATTATATCCATGAATGCGAGCGTTAAATCATCCTCATAGACCTTTACACAGGGGGCCTCTCCAGCAATAATCTTCGCGAAAGTATTACTAGTGTCGTAGATTGGGTTCACTGATTTCTCCAGCTTACGGAAATGCATAACAATTTAATAGTGCGCTCATCGCGCATATTCATACCAGCGCTGCGCTCATTTTCTTTTACATATAGTTTTAACAAAATACCTAACATATTACTATCACTAAGTTTTTATTGCGTTTAATAAATACTTAGAGGAATAATATGCGCGCTTGGCTCATTTTCTTGAATATATGAGCGAACGGTAGAATTAGATACAGCACTCAATCAAATTACTTCAACATTCTTTAGTATATTTCATGTGCATTTTGTAACCATTAAATGCTAGGTTAGGTGTAACTATATTGAAGGAATAAATTATGAAACTTGAGTCTTTAGCGTTGCACCATGGTTATGAATCTGAAGCCACCACTAAGTCGGCGGCGGTGCCGATTTATAACACCTCTTCGTACACCTTTGATAATACCCAGCACGGTGCTGATTTATTTGATTTAAAAGTGCCGGGTAATATTTATACCCGCATAATGAATCCGACCAATGCGGTACTTGAGCAGCGTATTGCCGCGATGGAAGGCGGCATTGGTGCGCTGGCTGTGGCTTCGGGTATGGCGGCGATTACTTATGCAATTCAATGTTTATGCGAAGTGGGCACTAATATTGTAAGCACCAGCCAAGTGTATGGCGGCACTTATAATTTATTTGCCCACAGCTTGCCGCGCCAAGGTATAGAAGCGCGAATGATTAAAGCCGATGATTTTGACGGTTTTGAAAACGCGATTGATGAAAGCACCCGTGCGGTTTTTTGCGAGTCAATTGGTAACCCTGCTGGGAATATAGTTGATATCGCTCGCCTTGCGAAAATTGCCCACAGTAAAGGAGTGCCTTTAATTGTAGATAACACCGTGGCTACGCCGTATCTGTGTCGTCCATTTGAGTTAGGTGCCGATATTGTGGTGCACTCACTCACTAAATATATTAACGGCCATGGTACCGCGATTGGCGGTATGATTGTTGATTCGGGCAAGTTTGACTGGAAAGCCAATGCCACCCGTTTTGCGATGATGAATGAGCCTGATCCGTCGTACCATAATGTAGTGTATACCGATGCGTTTGCTGAGGCGGCATTTATTGGACGTTGCCGCGTTGTCCCTCTTAGAAACACTGGTGCGGCACTTGCGCCTAAAAACGCCTCTGATATTTTAATTGGCCTTGAAACGTTAGGGCTAAGAATGGATCGCCACTGCGAAAACGCGCAAAAAATTGCTGAATATTTAGAGAGCCATCCTAAGGTACTTTGGGTTAATTACGCGGGATTAAAATCAAGCCCGTATAACGAAATGAGCCAAAAAATTACCAATGGTAAAGCGTCAGGTATTTTAAGTTTTGGCATTGCCGGTGGCCTTGAAGCCGGTACGCGGTTTATTGATGCTCTAAACATGATTTTACGCTTGGTAAATATTGGCGATGCTAAATCGCTGGCTTGCCACCCAGCATCTACCACTCACCGCCAACTAAACGATGAAGAACTGGCTAATGCGGGCGTTAGCCGCGATTTAATTCGGTTATCGGTGGGTATTGAAAACATTGACGATATTATTGCCGATGTTAGCCAAGCACTCGATAAAGCCTAAATCGTAAGGTAAATACCTCAAACTTTTTTGAGGTATTTATTTTTGTAATTAAAAAGGAGTGCCGTTAGATGAAGTTATTAATTTTTATCGGTTCAGTTAGAAAAAGTACCCCACCTAAGCCTGCGCGTTTAGGGGAAAGGGTAGCGAAAGCATGTGAGCGTTGTTTGCTTGAGCATTACTCTGAACATGAAATAGAACTTATTGATCCGCTCGATTACGATTTAGACCCTGTGTTTAAACCGCACTTTGCTTATTCGCAAGCAGAGATACCTAAACAGCTTGATGACTTAGCTGCAAAAATTAAAGCCAGCGATGGCTTTGTTATGGTAAGCCCTGAATATAATCATTCTATGAGTCCGGCACTCGCTAATTTGCTAAACCATTTTGGAAGTTCTCTATTTGGCTATAAACCCAGCGCGATTGTGACCTATTCTGCAGGGCAATGGGGCGGTGTACGCGCTGCTGTTGGCATGCGCAGCTTTTTAAGTGAACTAGGTTGCTTACCGGTATCAGCTATGATCCATGTACCAAAAGCGCAAGATGTGTTTATCGAAAGTGGTGAAGCAAACAATAGGGCAGAGCAAACATCGTGGGATAGCTATTTTTCGCGCACCTTTAATCAATTAATGTGGTGGGCAGAAGGCGCAAGCAAACAACGTGAAGCGTTAGATCCTAAGCAATTAAGCAAAGATTTTAAACGTGACCCATCACAGCGTAATGCGCCTTAACGGTTAAAAATTTAAGCTAGTCTTTTTTTGCGTCTTCACGAGGGGAGGCCAATATTGCTTGTTTTTGTTCGTCAGTTAAAATAATCCAGTCGAATATTTCGTCGCTAGTGCGCCCGCACCCAGTGCAGTAGCCATTCATTCTATAACATTCACCGATACAGTCTGTTTTTAAATGAGTGGATTGTTTACTGGGTGTTTGGCGCATACATTCTCTCGTTATTATTTAGTGGCGACGGGCTTTCCTACTTCTAAAGAGGTCGACCAAGTTTTAATTTTTGATAACGTTTTGCTGGTATAAACAGAAATAACCGGCGACTTATCATCAAGTACAAAGGTGGTACGCAGCGACGTTTCTGACTCTTTTTGTGTTTCTAACCAGTTGTTTTTTTTAGTTAAACATTGGCGAGTGAGTTCAACTGCTTGTTGATGCATAGCTACCGCCTGCTGTTGATCTTTGTAGCTTTCTTGGCATTGATAGGTCACAGTTTGATTGTTAAAGCTAGTCACTTGGCAGTTATTGCCAAATACGTTGTACTTTGCAGTCCACACATCTAAATATGAGTTTTGTACTTTGGTGTCTTTTAACGCATCAAATCGATTATCGAATTCGGTTATTAAGCCATCCATTTTTTCACAGGGCGTTAAGCTGTCTAATTTGGCTTTTTGCTCGCTGGTTAAACTGCTACATCCAGACAAAATAAGACCAGTGAGTATAAGCGATATATAAGTTTTCATAGTGCGCTATCCTTTTGTAATAGCTATTCCTTGAATATTAACTAAAGGATACCTAAGGGAGAGAATAAATGCTATTGAGAAGGCTGAATTAAAAAGAAAAATTATGGCTTTTGATAACGATGTGCGCCACATAATGGCGCACACAGTAATCGTTGTATTTACTTATGACGACCTTTTAGGCAAGCAACTACATCAGTGAGTTCTAACCCTTGGCGTTGTAATAGTACAACAAGGTGATACAACAAATCGGCCGACTCGTTGGTAAGTTCATTGTTGTCGTGTTTCATTGCTGCAAGTGCCACTTCTACACCTTCTTCACCTACTTTTTGACAGCTACGGCTTAAGTCTTCTGCGAACAGTGACGCAGTGTAGCTTTTAGCTGGATCATCATTTTTACGAGCAACAATGACATCTTCAAGTTGCGCTAAAAAGCTCAAGCTTGGTTTTGCATCATCACCAAAACAGCTTTGCGTGCCTAAATGACAGGTTGGGCCTTCTGGGTTTGCAAGTATGAGTATAGAGTCGTAATCGCAATCGGTATGCACCGATACCACGTTTAAAAAGTTTTCTGATGATTCGCCTTTGGTCCATAAACGCGATTTAGAGCGCGAATAAAAAGTCACTTTATTACTTTCTAGTGTTACGTTTAGCGCTTCGCTGTTCATAAAGCCTTGCATTAAAATTACGCCAGAGCGGGCATCTTGAACAATGGCAGGGATAATCTCGCTTTTGGCGAAATCAACTTGAGTTTGGTTTTCTAAGGTTACTTGCATAGTCTTGCTGCCACTTGGTTATCGATTAAAAATTGTTTTAGTTCACCGATGTTTATCACGTTTTTGTGAAAAACACTGGCTGCGAGCGCACCATCTACTTGGCTTTGTTGAAATACATCAACAAAATCTTGCATGCTGCCTGCACCGCCTGAGGCGATTAAAGGAATATCACACAGCTGGCGTATTTTGCTTAGTTGCTCGTTGTCGTAACCGTTGCGAACACCATCTTGGTTCATACAATTTAAAACGATTTCGCCAGCACCTAAGTCTTGTACGCGTTTAACCCATTCTTCGGTTTTATATCGGGTGCGGCTTGACGCATTAGGATCGCCAGTAAGCTGATAAACTAGATATTCACCGGTTGTTTCATCATAAAAGCTGTCAATGCCAACAACTACACACTGCTTGCCAAACTCATCATGTAATTCTTTAATTAGCTCTGGACGCGCAATTGCAGGGCTATTAATACTGATTTTGTCAGCGCCACGTTCAAGCACACGAGCTGCATCGGCTACCGATTTAATACCACCGGCTACACAAAATGGAATATCGATATGGCGGGCAATGTTTTCAACCCAATTAACATCGAGTAAGCGTTTTTCAACACTTGCACTGATCTCGTAAAACACCAGTTCATCAGCACCGGCTTCGCTGTAGGCTTTAGCTAGGGTAAGTACATCGCCAACCACTTCGTGGCCTTTAAATTTAACCCCTTTAACAACCTGTCCATCTTTTACATCTAAACAAGGAATTATGCGTTTTGATAACATGAGAATGCCTCGTTTTTAAAATTTTGATTTGAAATAAAGCTGTTTTTACATTTATTGTTTGTATGACTAAATAGAAGACACATAGACTGCACTTGATATGTTATTTATTTGATAAATTTGAATAGTTAATTTAATGAATGAATCTTAATGCATTACTATGCAATGAATTCTTAGCCCCACTATATAATAAAACTCCAACTATGTTAATCGCTAAAGCTAGAACTTAAAGTGATAATTAATGCCTTAAAAAAGTATTCGCTTCAAAGCTTATTTTAAATTTATAAAATACTAAATTTAAAATGTTTATTTGGAAAAGCGATAACAGTTTCTGCCAGAGTTTTTAGCTTCATAAAGTGCTTGGTCTGCCTGTGTTTTAAGCTTAATGCTGGTTTGAGTTTCTGACGCGCTGGTTGCAATACCAATGCTTATACCTAAGCTGCATTGCTGATCAAAAATAGTAAAGGGGGTGTTAATACTTGTGATAATTCGCTCTGCAATATCCGCTATTGCTTTTTTATCGTTTAACTGGGGAAGAATTGCTGCAAATTCATCTCCCCCAATGCGCGCAATAATGTCTTGTTGTCGTAAACAACTTTTGATGCGAATCGCCACCTCTTTAAGAACTTCATCACCTGCACCATGGCCTAATTCATCATTGATGGGTTTAAAGTAATCTAAATCAAGGTACATAAGTACCAAAGGGCAGGAAAGCTGCGTTGCTTTTATGATTTCTAAATCAAGCTGCTCCAAAAAAATACGGCGGTTATAAAGCCCTGTTAAACTGTCAAAATAAGCATAGTTTTCTACTTTGGCTTGATATCTTCTTCTTTTAATTGTGTGGATGGCAAAAGTATAAATAACAAATATCATTAACGTCATAATACCAAGATAAAGAGCGATAATAAGTTTCTTTAAGCTACTAAACTCACTCTCTATTTTATCCAGCGGAACTTTATTTATTAATGTCCATTCGGGTCTGTTTATTAGGCTATTAGCGATATTATTTGGGAGCAACATGTCGTTTAATAAAGTTAAGTGCTCATAAATATAAACATTGTTTTCATTTTCAATAATTCCATTCGCTTGGATTTGCATGCTTTGCCATATGTGTGGCTGCTGATCTTTAAAACGATGTTGCGGTTTATTAGCAAACATAAATGACCATTGCTTATTGGTATCTCCAAATAACCAATAGCTGTCTTTATTAAGCAGCATAATATTGCCTGATGAATTTTTTGAGATATTGTCTAATTGGCTAAGTAAATGAGCCCCTTCAAGGTTGACGATAAGTAGCCCTATTTTAGTTCCTTTGGGTCCCATTAGTACAGAAGCTAAACGTATCATTGGTTTAAAAGGGCGTTCTATCTCACCGTTTTCAAAGTTTAAATCTAATGGGGAAATAAAAATAGCTGACGGGTTCATTTTTATAGCCTGTTTAAAATAGTAACGATGGCTTTTGTCTTGTAGCTGCTCTGCTGAGACTATAGCAACATTGTGCTTGTCTCTATGCACCCTTAATAGTTCCTTACCTGTTAGATCAAGAATTCGAATTTGTGTATAAAAGTTTTTAATAGAAATAAAGTTAGCATAGTCTTGCTCTAGCTGAGCTCTATTGACCGAACTTAAAATGTCATGATCTTTAAAATGATGATTGTTTCTTAAAATCAGCAAGTCACGAGAGGCATGATTAAGTTGTTGTAAAAAAGCTTTTTTTGCTTGTTTTAATTCATTTTTTTCATGTTGTATAACATTATTAATACGTGTTTGTAATTGGCTTTGGTAAAACATATATAAGGCGATATATAACAATACCGCAGAGCAAAAGTAGGCCAATGAACTAGTCAGTTTTGTCGTGTTTTTTTGTGTGTTATGTGATTGGTTTAATGAAAAAGCATATTTAATTACGAATAAATAAATAAATAAGCGAGACACTTAAGCTACTTAAAATTAAGCCGTCAATGAGCATGATTTGCCATTGTTTTAACATGAGAGCATCAAAATTAAAGGCAAACATTATGATTGCTTCAACAGTGAACACAATCATAGCTATTTTTATAATAAGGAACTCAGTTCTGAGCTTTTGGTGAGTTACAAAGTCATTATCGCGAAATAAGTAAAGGGTAGTGACAATCGCTACTAACGCGATAAGGCTGGAATCTAATATTACTGAAAGCCAAACACCGGTAAACTGGGTAACAAATGTGGCTAAAAAAAGCATAATAACAGCTTCACTAAACGCTAAAGATAAAAAGAGGATCAGTAAGCGTTTTATTGGCATGAAAGTATCCGTGGAGTAAGTGTTATTATTGAATTTCAAAACGAAAACATTTTGTAACTATATAATAATTATAAAGGATGAGAATTACTATAAAGTTTATTAAATTAACTGTAGTTTTGACTAAAGTATAATAAGGATCCGGTCAAAGCAGAACATTGTTTAACCGAATCCTACAATTTAGAGCTTAATTACTCGCTTACTGATTTTGTTTAACATTCATAAAAATAGCATATAGCACGGGTATCACGATTAAAGTCAGCAGGGTCGCAAACAGTAATCCAAATACTAAAACCACAGACATTGATTGGAAAAATGCATCAAAATACAGTGGAATAACCCCTAACACCGTGGTCAGTGTGCCCATCATTACCGGTCTTACCCGACTATTTGCCGAATCGATAATGGCATTATATGCATCTTTACCTTGGCGAATTTCCATATCCATTTGATCAACTAATACAATGGCATTTTTAATTAACAAACCAGAGAGCGATAGCAATCCTAATATGCCCATAAACTCTAGTGGAATTTGTGTGGTTACCAGTCCAAAAACAACACCAATTAAGGCTAATGGCACGACAAGCCAAATAATAATTGGTTGTTTTAAAGCGTTAAATAACACAATAACAATCAGCACCATGGCTAAAAAGCCCAGCGGAATAGTTGAGGCCAGCATTTCGTTAGATTCTTTCGATTGTCCGTATTCGCCATCCCATTCAAGTCGATACCCTTGAGGTAGGTCAATGGCTTCTATTTTAGGCCTTACCCGATTAAATAACTCTGAGGCTAGTTCACCTGGTAGTGGATCGGCTTGGGCTTTTATAGTCCATTCGCGGTCTTCACGCTTTAAAATACCATCGCGCCAGACGGTTTTAAAACCATTGGTTACTTGCGCAAGGGGCAGTGTTTCACCAGTGATATTGCTTTGTACTTGAATATTTCCAATATCGTTTATGTCGACACGTTCAGCTTGTGGTGCTCTAACAATAATAGGAATGAGCTCTTCACCTTCACGATACTGCCCAACGATTTGCCCCGAAAAATTTTGCTGTAAGGCTTCAGCAACCGCTTTACGCGTTACACCAGCGCGCTGCGCATTAATGGCAGAATACTGTGGCTCAATAACACTAATGCGTTGTCGCCATGTATCTTTAATTGATAGAGCGCCGCCATCATCAATTAATATTCCTTTTGCTTGTGCAGCTAGCTCTCTTAATACATCTGGGTCGGGCCCTTTAAATGTGGCTTCTATTTTAGAGCCCCCACCAGGGCCCATTACAAAGCGCCATGCTTTGCCTTGAGCATCGACAAAGTTATCGTCAATGTAATTTTGTACGGTAGGTAAAAGTTGATCTAGCTTTTTGTAGTCATCGACTTTAGCTAAAATTTGCCCATAAGAACTATTCGGTGACTCACTACCATAAATAAGCATGTAGCGAAGCCCGCCGCCACCAATAAGCGTTTGTATACCTTCAACGCCATTTTGTTGCTTTACAAATTCCTCTAACTTGAGCATATCTTTTTTGGTTTTTTCAATATCGGTACCTTGTGGTAGCCAAAAATCAACCACCATTTGCGGTGTAGTAGAAGCTGGGAAAAAACCTGATTTTACAAATTGAAATCCCCACATAGAAACACTAAAAGTGGCAACCACAATGGCAATACTAAGCCAGCGGTGATGCAATGCCGAAACCACAACAGACTGATATAACGCCATGAGTTTATTTGGTTTTGCTGAGCCTGAGGTGTCGCTATCTTGCTCTTTAAACAAGCAATAACAAAATAAGGGGGTTAGGGTAATGGCAAATAACCAGCTGTATAATAGAGAAATTAAAATAACCCAGAATAAATGGCCGGTAAATTCCGCGGTATCACCTGGGGCAAGACCAATAGGCGCAAAGGCAACAATGCCTACCAAGGTACCACCCAGTAGTGGCCATTTAGTTTGCTTGACGACTTCGCTGGCAATGTCTAACTTTTTACGGCCTTTTTGTGTACCAACTAAAATCCCTTCGGTCACAACTATGGCGTTATCAACCATCATTCCTAACGCGATAATCAGCGCTCCAAGAGAAATTCGATGCATGGGTATACCGCTCAAATCCATGGTCGCAAGGGTCGCAAAAATGGTTAGCAGTAATACTGCGCCAATAATAATTCCTGAGCGCAAACCCATAAATAGCAGCAGGGTAACCATTACGATCACCAGTGCGACTAAAACATTCACTACAAAGTTGTCGACTGAATCTTGGACTACTTTACCTTGGTGGTAAAACTCATGCACTGTGATACCCAGCGGTCTGAGGTTTTCAGTTTGTTTTACTTTGTCATCAACGCGGTCAAATACTTTAACCACATTAGCACCCAATACACTGGCGACCCCAAGTGAAATTGCAGGTTTAGAGTTATAACGGACTAACTTGGTTGCTGGACTTTGAAAGCCACGGTATACATTGGCAATATCTTTAAGATAAATTGTTTTACCTTCACCGCTGGCACTAACCAATAGATTTTTAATGGTATCAACGGAGTTTATTTCTCCGGTAGGGTCGATAAAAATACGTTGATCGCCAATTTGAGTGTTACCAGCGCTCAATACAGCGTTTTGCTCATCTAAAATGCCGTAAATATTATTAATAGACACGCCTAAAGAGGCTAACTCTTCACGAGCTATTTCTACAAATATGCCTTCTTGCTGCACGCCTGTCATAGCAACTTTGGCTACGCCCTCTGCTTGTAAAATGTCACTTTGCAAATCTTTAGCGTAGGCATGTAACTCGTCGGGTGAGTACCCTTCGGCGGTTATTAAATAGCTCAAGCCATACACATCACCAAAATCGTCATAAACCTGTGGCGTGCCAGTACCAGGCGGTAATGTTGGACGTGTGTCATTTATTTTGTTCCTGAGCTTAGTCCAAATAACTTGCAACTCAGATTTAGTCGGAGAAAACTCTGATTTAATCTCTACTTTAATTTCAGATAAACCTGTAGATGAGGTGGATGATATAGTATCAACTTCTTGTAGTTCTTGAATTGCACGTTCAAGTGGCTCAGTTACCTCTTTTGCAACTTCTAGTGGGCTTGCACCTGAGTACGAGACAAACACTTGCGCGGTGCGAATTATAAATTCGGGGTCTTCAAACCGCGCCATATTTTTATAGGATGAAAAACCAAACCCTAGCGTTAAAATAATGAGTATGGTGCTAATTAATTTATTATTGATTGTCCATTTTGCTAAATCCATTACCGCGCTCCTATGCTTTAGTCCAAGGACGTACTTTCATACCCTCAGTTACATAGTTTGCACCTGCACCAACAATTACATCGCCAGCACTTAAACCGTCAGTGACAATGAGTTGTTCTCCAATGCCATTTTCAATGGTAACGGGAGTTTTAGAAGCTTGCATAGTTTGAGCGTCAACCGTCCATACAAAGTGTTCACCATTTTGTTCAAAAATAGCAAAGGTTGGCACTAATAAACGAGTGGATGCTGAGCTGGCTTCACGTGTAAGTTTTAAACTGGCATTCATACCTGGCAATATATTAAGGTTATTTGGTACAGCAAATGCAAATCGCACTTCATAAGTTTGACTCGCAGAGTCAGCTTCTAAATTGGCACGTCTAAATGTTGCTGGAATGGGGGGAGTCGATACATCTTGTAAAATAACTGACGCTACATTGTTTTGCTTAGAGTCAACCGTGGCCACAATTGAAGCGGGAATATTTACCACCGCTTCCATTTCGCCTTTACCAAATAAAGTAACAACATGTTGACCCGCGCTTATGTTTTCAAGCTGCTTTACTGGCACCTCAGCAACAATGGCATCGTAAGGCGCTATAATTTTACTGTCAGATAGTGCTTTTTGTGCTGAGTCATATTGTGATTCGGCTACTTCTTTTTTAGATTTTAGTTGCTCTATATCTCGTTGTGAAATAACCCCATCTTTAGCGAGCTTTAAACCACGTTGGTAATCATTGTCGGCGGTTTCAAACTGAATTTTGCTCGACTTAACCTCATTAATAAAGTTTCGTTGTTCCAATACGGCTATTACATCGCCTTTTTTTACATTTTGTGCGGCAATAACGTTAAGCGTTTCTAGTTTTCCGCTAACTTGAAAAGCAAGCTTTGAGCTATTTATAGTGTCGATAGTGGCAGGGTAGGTGAGCGTTTTTGATTGCGACTCATCACCTATGGTTATTAGTTTAACCGCACGTGGTTCGTTTTGTTTTTGCGTGCTGACTTCACTTTCTGAGCAACCGGCTAATAAAAGTAGAAACATGATACTAATCAAATTAAATTGAGTAAAACAAGGTGTTTTGATCATCTGGTTTACCTTAAATAAAAAGTGCGTTGTTAATTGTTGGCATTTTTAAGCAATTAAAAATTATAAAATAGCCAATTGAGTTTGTTTTCAAATTTACCTTAAATGCAATGTATTAAGTATTAACTACTGACTACTTGAATGGAAGCAGCCGTTAGCTAATGAGCAATAAATAACATTTTAATTTCAACAGTTTATTATTACTTGTACGGTTTTGTATTAATTTGTTTGATTGTGTAGAAAGCACCAAAATTATAACTTAGTACTTGCTCATATAGGCCTAAGTATAATTAACAATCAGTTATTTAAAAGTGTAAGCCTGTAAACATAAGTTGTTTATAGATTTAAAACCATAAACTGTATTTTTTATTAATTAAATTGAAATATTAATTGCTTAGCAGCGGTCTTGTAAAAGTCATGTTGGTATCGCTTGATAAAAGCGCTTCAACGTAAGGCATCACTCAGTAATGGTTAGCCATTTATTTACAGACGTAATGTTAACTATGAATAACTCCTAACATAATCATTAAAAAATAATCACACGAGGTCTAATCCTACCATGAGTAAAAAAATCACCTTAATGGCAATAATCACTTTATTTGCTTTAACGATTTTATATTTTACCGGCGCATTTAATCGTGACGTAGTAACTGCACAGCGTTTTGTTAATTTACAGCAAGGCGATAATGCCCATGAGGGGTTTCGTCGTGCACATGCAAAAGGTATTTGTTTAGCTGGCTCTTTTGAGTCAACGGGTGAACTTGCTAAGTATTCGCAAGCTAAGGTATTTGATTTAGGGGCCACCCCTTTTGTAGGTCGCTTTTCTATTGCGGGTAATAATCCAACTGCACCTGATTTAAAAGCACCTGTGCGTAGTTTAGCGTTTTCTATAACTACTGATGATAACCAAGAATGGCGGGTTGCAATGAACACGCCCCCGGTTATGGCGGTAGCTACGCCAGATGCGTTTTTTAAACAACTACAAGCACTTTCACCCGATCCGGTAACTAAAAAGCGTAGCCCAGAAAAAATTAAGGCGTTTTTTGCAGCGCACCCTGAAAGTGCCGCTTTTAATAACTGGAAGGCAAGCTATACACCAACCAATAGTTTTGCCACTGAGCAGTATCACAGCATTAATGCGTTTTATTTAGTGGATAAAAATGATGAAAAGCACGCCGTACGCTGGATAGCTAAACCGCAATTAAGTGATAAAAACATCCAACCTCTTAATAATGATTCACCAGATGCATTGCAGCTACAACTTAAAGACCAAGTAGCTCAAGCTCCGGTTAAGTTTGATATGCTGTTTAGTTTTGCAACCGAAGAAGATGATGAAAACAACCCAACTGTTTTATGGCCACAATCGCGTAAAACCATAAATGCCGGTACGTTAGTAATATCACGCTTGCAAGCACAAGAGGGTGGGGTATGTGAAAACATGAACTTTGATCCGTTGGTTTTACCAACAGGTATTGAGCCAAGTGCCGATCCTATTTTACGTGCCCGTGGCGCTGCCTATGCAGAGTCATTTCGTCGTCGTGCTAAAGAAGTACTTTTAAATAATTAATCACAGGAACGAGTCAATGAACACAATTACAAAATACTCAGTGTCTAGTATGCTTATTCACTGGGCAATGGCATTAATTATACTTTCTATGTTATTTCTTGGTTTATCGATGGTACAAAGTTTAGCCGTATGGCAAGTAGAAGCTATACAACTACATAAATCGTTTGGCGTGTTAGCACTGATATTAGTTACGATAAGATTAATTAATAAAGTACTGTATAAAAGCCCTGCATTACCCCAAAGTGTGCCTAAAGCACAGGCTTTAGCGGCACATTTAACCCAAGTGGGTTTATATGCGTCTATGATTTTGATGCCAATTTCAGGCTGGTTAATGCAAAGTGCTGATGAACGTTCTGTGAGCTTTTTTGGTATATTTACTTTACCTGATTTAGTCAGTAAAAATATTGAGACCTATGCATTTTATCGTGAAGCACATGGTTTAATTGCTTACGCATTTTTACTGTTTATTTTTATGCATGTAAGCGCTGCACTTTATCATGGTTTAATAAAGCAAGATGGCGTATTGGGCTCTATGTTACCGGGTAAAGATAAATAAACTGATAGTTTTATACAAAAAAGGCACAGGTACGTTTGCACCTGTGCCTTTTTTAAATTTTAGTATTTAGCCTAATTTTAGCGCGTCTTCTACGCTAAAAGCGCCATCTAATAAAGACTTACCTAAAATTACGCCGCCCACACCAAGTTCATTGAGCTTTTTAATATCATCTAACGAGCTTACCCCACCTGAGGCTTGCACTTTAATATCTGCATTATGATTAATTAAATCTTCATAAAGCGCAAAAGAAGGGCCCGTCATGGTGCCATCTTTACTGATGTCCGTGCATAAAAAGTCAATAACACCCAGATCAGCGTAAAAATCAACAAGCTCAAGTAAACCAAACTCAGATTCACTTAGCCAACCGTGAGTAGCAGGTGCCCATCCGTTCGCAGTTTTATTAACATCAAGGGCAATTACAAAGTGCTCAGCGCCAAATTGTTCAATCCAAGCTTTTACTTGCTCACGCTTTTCAACCGCCATTGAGCCAATAACCACTTGGTTTGCACCTGCTTTTAGCCAATCGCTCACGTCTTGCTCTGAACGAATACCGCCACCTACTTGGTAAGGTACGTTAAGCGATTTTGTTGCTGCTTGAATATGTTGCCACTGTTTTTTACTTGGATCCCGTGCACCTTCTAAATCAACTAAATGTAATTTAGTGGCACCACTGTCGGCATACTCTTTTAAGCGAGCACCAAGCTCAAAGGGATAAAACTGTGCAGTATCGTATTTACCTTGATACAAGCGGACAATTTGATTTTGTAATACATCTAATGCTGGAATAATCACTGTATTTCTCTTTTAAAAGCATGAAGAGCAACCTAAAGTTGCCAATCAATAAAATTTTGTAATAAACGCGTGCCCACTTTAGCGCTGCGTTCAGGGTGAAATTGCATGCCTGCATAATTGTCTTTAGCTACAATTGCAGAAAATGTTTGCCCGTATTCGCTGCTGACTAGTGTGGCGTTATTAACGGTATGGGCGAAACTGTGCACATAATAAACCTGATCGTCTGCATGCAAACCTTGAGTTAACGGGTGCGCTTGTTGAACAGATAGGTTATTCCAGCCCATATGCGGTGACGTTAAACTCCCTACATCCAGTGATTTTACTTGGCCTGGTATTTTACCTAAGCATTGCACGTTACCTTCTTCAGTGCTTTCGCACAGTAACTGCATCCCTAAGCAAATTCCCATTAGCGGGCGCTGATATTCGTTAATGGCCTGCTGCCAACCATTATCAACTAAACGCTTCATAGCAACAGATGCATGACCAACACCGGGTAAAATAGCACGTTCATAGCCTTCTAATTGTTCTGGCGAAGTAATCACCGTAGGGGTTTGCCCTAAACGCTCAAATGCAAACCGCACGGAGTTAATGTTGGCGCAACCGGTATTAATTATCGCTATCATAAACATCCCTTAGAGCTGGCTGTTTGTTGGCTGGTATCTTGTGCAATAGCCATACGCAAAGCACGAGAAAACGCTTTAAATAAGCCTTCCACCTGGTGATGACAGTTGCCGTCACTTACCGATAAAATAAGGCTAATTGCGGCGTTATCACTTAAACTTTTAAAAAAGTGTTCAACCATTTGTACGTCTAAATCACCGGCTTTTTCACGGCTAAAGTTGGCGTTTAATACAAATGATGCCCGACCCGATAAATCAATTTGTGCCTCGGCTTTACATTCATCCATAGGCAAGGCAAAACCATAACGCGCAATTTGCGATTTGGTGCCAAGCGCTTGTTTAAGGGCAACACCTAATGCAATACCAATGTCTTCAACAAGGTGGTGCTCGTCTATGTGTAAATCGCCTTTGGCTTTAATATTTAAGCCAATATTGGCGTGAGTGCGAATTTGATCCAGCATGTGATCAAAAAAACCTAGGCCAGTTTCAATGCTGCCACTTTTCGTTTGATCAAGGTTAACCGCTACATCTATTTGTGTTTCTTTAGTGTTGCGTGTTACGCGACCTTCACGGTTTGCCGTGGTCAGTTTAGTGACAATGGCAGGCCAGCTACCATCATATAAAATACCTTCACAACATAAGTTTTGCGCAAGGCCAATATCGGTTTGGCGATCGCCAATCACAAAAGAACGTGCTAAATCAACTTTGCCTGAGCGCATCAGTTCAGTGAGTAAGCCTGTTTTTGGTTTACGGCAATCACAGTTTTGTTCATCAAAATGTGGGCAAATTAATACTGACTCAAAGCTGATGCCTTGGCTTTGTAAGATGTCCATCATTTTGTCTTGAGCAATGTCAAAGTCGGCAGTTGGAAAGCTGTCTGTGCCCAAGCCATCTTGATTTGATACCATCACCAAGCGATAGCCTGCGGCTTGCAGTTGCAATAAGGCAGGAATGACACCTGGTAAAAACGCTAGTTTTTCAAGGCTGTCGACTTGTTTATCGGTGATTGGCTCTTCAATAATAGTGCCATCGCGGTCTATAAATAAATAGGGGTTACTCATGATACTTCCTGTTGTGCTGCGGTTTGTGGCAATTGCAGGCCATCTAACCAAACTTTTACTTGTTCTAATTCTTGTTCATTACCAATTGAAATACGTAGCCAGTCGTCTTCATTAAATAAGGTGAAGGCGCGCATTACTAAGCCTTGTTTGAGGGCTTGTTTAAAGTAATCCTTGTTCGCTAATTTTAAAGTAACGAAGTTGCCTTCACCAGTGAGTATTTTTAATACTGCAGGAGAGGCGTTTAACCAGTCAATAAGCTTTAACTTTAAGCTATTTAAAATCGTCACTTGGCGACGCATTGAGGTAATCGCATCAGGGGCAATGGCTTGTGCTGCAATGCTGGCCACCACACCCGATACCGGATACGGTGCAATGACTTTACGAATAGGCGCTAATACACTGGCCTGAGCGAGAGTAAACCCTGTTCTTAAACCCGCAAGTGCAAACGCTTTTGA
Source organism: Pseudoalteromonas sp. US3C1004 (assembly GCF_048401065.1). Lineage (GTDB taxonomy): Bacteria > Pseudomonadota > Gammaproteobacteria > Enterobacterales > Alteromonadaceae > Pseudoalteromonas > Pseudoalteromonas undina. The sequence continues at coordinate 634,142 of NZ_CP183074.1, read as the reverse complement.
GAGTGTACGAAGCACAACAATATTACTGAACTCGTTTATAAGTTGTGTTGCACTTTGCTCTGGACAAAACTCTATATAGGCTTCATCAACAATCACTAATGCTTTACCTGCAAGCGCAGTGGCAATGGCTTTTACTTTATCTAGCGGCGTTAAGCTTCCAGTTGGATTATTTGGATTACAAATAAACACTAGTTTTGAGCTACCCACAGCGGCAACTATTTCATCCACGCTGGCATTTAATAAAAGCGCTTGTGTTAGGCCATTGATTGCGACGTTGTGTGTATCGGCCGTTACTTTGTACATACCATATGTTGGTAAAAATAGTGCAATGCTGTCTTTTGACGGTTCACAGTAGGTACGTACTAATAATTCAATGCCTTCATCTGCGCCGCGAGTCATTAATACATTTTCGTTTTCAAGCTCAGCATAGGCAGCGTAGCGGTCAATAACCAATTGAGGCTGAGGATCGGGGTAACGATTCAAGTCTTCAATTGTTATTTCAAGGTTTTTAGCATACGGGCTTTCGTTCGCATTAAGCCAGGTTGTGCCGGTTAGTTTTTCACTTTTAGCTGAGCTATACGCAGCAAGCGCTGCAATATTATCAGGTAATAAGCCGCTCTCATTGCTCATTTTTTATTGCCTCTAAACGAATTGAAACCGCATTAGCGTGGGCATCTAGGCCTTCTGCATCTGCTAAGGGTAAAATAGCTTTTGAAAGCTCAGTTAAGCCACGTTTACTGATGGTTTGTACTGTGTAAGTACGGAAAAAATCAAGTAAATTCAAGCTAGAATAAGTTGCACTGTAACCATAAGTGGGTAACACGTGATTAGTGCCTGAGGCATAATCGCCCGCTGACTCTGGGGTGTAATCGCCAACAAATACAGAGCCTGCATTCTTTACTTTATCTAAATAAGGAGTGGCATCGGCAAGCTGTAATATTAAGTGCTCTGGCCCATATTGCGCTGATACGTCAAACGCTTGGGCTACTGAATCAACTAGAATAAGTGACGAATTAGCCAATGCCTGTTCGGCAGTGTCTTTTCGGCTTAAGTTGGCAAGTTGACGAGTGAGTGCATCTTGCGTTTGTTCAATAATGGTTTCACTGTTACATAATAAAATAACTTGTGAGTCAGCCCCGTGTTCTGCTTGAGAGAGTAAGTCGGCAGCAATAAACTCTGGGTTTGCACGTTCATCTGCAATCACTAACACTTCTGATGGCCCTGCTGGCATATCAATCGCCATACCTGGAATCGTTTGTGCAACTAATTGCTTTGCCATGGTGACAAAGCTGTTACCTGGACCAAAAATCTTATTCACTTTAGGAACAGACTCTGTGCCATAGGCCATAGCAGCAATCGCGCCTGCACCGCCGCTTTCAATAATTGTGGTGATACCACATAATTTAGCGGCATATAAAATAGCCGGGTTAATTGCTTTATCACCTTGTACTGGGGTGGTTAATACCACGGTTTTTGCACCGCTTAACTGCGCCAATACACCTTGCATAATAACCGATGACGGAAGAGGGGCACTCCCTCCTGGTACATAAATACCGACTGCTTCGATGGCTTGATATTTCAGTTCACAGTCAACACCTGGTTGAGTCGATAACTTGATATCTTTTGGTAGTTGCGCTTGGTGAAAACATTTCACATTGGCATAAGCGGTATCAATTGCATACTTAAGCTCTGGGCTTAGCATTTTCTCAGCGGCATTAATTTCATCAAGTGGTACACGTAAACGCGGCTCGGCTCTATTATCGAACTCTTTTGCTAATGCAAGTAAAGCGGCATCGCCTTGCGCATTAACTTTTGCCAAAATAGTCTGGCAAATGTTTTCTACTTTTTCACTCGCTGATACAGCAGGGCGCATAAGCGCCGCTGCTTGAACTTGTGATGATTCCTCATTCCAACGAAGCATTGTTGTTACTCCATCATTTTTTCAATTGGCATAACTAAAATAGAATTGGCACCAAGGGCCTTAAGTTGTTCCATGGTTTCCCAAAATAGGGTTTCACTGCTCACCATGTGTAGGGCAACATATTCATCATTACCCGCAAGAGCCAATAATGTAGGTTGGCCAGCGCCAGGTAAAATCTCACAAATTTCATCAAGCTTGTCTTTTGGTGCGTGTAACATAATGTATTTGCTTTCTTTAGCTTGCTTTACACCACGTAAACGAGGCATTAGTTTATTGATGAGCGCTAATTTTTCAGGATCTTGTAGTTGAGTGTTTTGGATTAAACAAGCATTTGACTCTAAAATTGTATCACCCTGCATTAAGCCATTTGCTTCAAGCGTTGCGCCTGTAGAAACTAAATCACAAATAGCATCGGCAAGTCCTGCTCGTGGTGCTACTTCCACTGAACCTGTTAACATTACTGTACTGGCGTTGATGCCTTCGCGTTTTAGGTATTGGCTTAAAATTTCTGGGTAAGTGGTTGCTATGCGTTTGCCTTCAAACCAGCTTTTGTCTTGCTTACCAAGTTCTTGTGGCCATGCGAGTGCTAAACGACAGTAACCAAAGTCAAGTTTAGCAAGCTTTGTTACTTCACTCGGTACACCTTGGCGTTCTCTTTCTGCTTGTACTTCTACTAGTACGTTTTCGCCAACAATACCTAAATCACATACACCGTCCATAACTAAGCCAGGAATATCGTCATCGCGTACACGCAAAACGTCGATAGGCATGTTGGTTGAGTGTGCTATTAGGCGCTGCTCACGAAGATTGAGCTTTACACCCAGTTGCTTAAGCAGATCTTGACAATCTTTAGATAGGCGGCCGCCTTTTTGAATGGCGATACGAAGACGATTACTATTATTCATTACTCATTTTCCTTTAATTTAAAAACTAAAAACCCCGAGGGAAACCTCAGGGCGAAAATGAATCTTGGTATGTTGATTCGCCAGAGGTTTCCTTTTAGGAACAACCTCTCAGCGAAAGACCTGACAGGTTATTCCGATGAATGATGGTGGTGATGTACAACTGTCAGTGAATTAAGCATTTTTATATCCTGTTTAGCTATTAGTTACTATGTTAACGCTTAGCTGCTGTTTGTTTAATAAATTTCGCATTTATAAAAACACATTCACTAACATCATGGCAAGAAAAATATTCTTTAATTAAAGAATATCTTATAACTGCCGATAATAATTAGAGTATTGCTTTATTTATCAACAGCTTTATAGTGATTAAATTACGTTCAATTCAATGGAGGCATGCATGGATATAATGATCCCTTATTTAGGGCCTATTACGCGTTTGACGCTTGAATCTAAAGGGGCTTTTCATATTGCAGGGGTTCAACAAAGTGCCAGTGCCAAAAAAGTAGAGCTAGAAGAGCGAAGAAAAAGGGAGGTAGAAAAACAACATAAGCTGTCGTTTGACGAAAATAAATCGCGCAATAACACCGCTGAAGAAGATGACGACAAACCTCATCTAGATACATGGGCTTAAATAAAGCTGATTGCCTGTCAGAGTATAAAGGTAATTACAAAACCTCCTTCACTTAATTAAGCCCTCAGCTTAAATTCCGTTTAACTCACTGCAAATCACATTAGTTTAAATTTTACAGCAAGAACGCGACTTTTTAGTCATCGTTGAGTGATGAATATTTACTAGTCTAACTTATAAAACTAATCCCCTCGTTGAATTTTTAAAATGTAAATATATGTATACATAATGTTATATATTGTTTTTGCTATAAATACGATTAATTATAACTAGCTGTAAATAAAGTACTAAATATTATTACTAATACTTTAATTGTAAATTAAATGTTTAATTTTCGTTATTGCAGTTTGAGGTCTATGCTGATCCCTAATCGGGTACAAGGTGTGCCGATTAATACAAATATACTAAAAACTTAAACTTTAACGGAGCGTAAACGTGAATTTATCTAAAATCACAATAGCAACTTTTGCTGCTTTAACTTTGGTTCAAGCAACAAATGCAGTAGCTGCGAATAAGAAATATCTAAATCAACAACCGACAATTAATAACATGGTGCAATCAAACTCTGCTTCCTTGCTATCAGTAAGTCCAAATCAGTTGATTGGGTTAAGTGTAGGGAACGAATTAGTTGTATTAAAAGAGTTTACTAGCAATAACGGAGAAGTAACACGCCGTTACCAACAAACGTATCAAGGCATTCCTGTTATTGGTGATACAGTCAGCCTAACATTTAACAATGGGATGCTTAAAAAAGCCCATGGTGCCGCTGTTTACAACATTGATGAAGATTTAGCAGACGTTTCAGCTAAGTTGACAAAAAAAGATGCGATTTTAAAAGGATCAAAAACTGGCATTGCAGCAAAATCAGTCGGCTTGAAAAAACATAACGAGCAATCAAGGCTCGCTATTTGGGTTGACGATCAGAATAAGGCGCATTTAGTTTATGAGGTGTCTTATGTTACTTATGGCAAGTCACCATCAAGACCATATCAGATCATTGATGCTAATACTGGTGAGGTATTACTTAGTTACGATAACTTACAACATGCCAATGCAACAGGTCCTGGCGGAAATCTAAAGACAGGCAAGTATATTTATGGAACTGATTTTGACAGTCTAGATGTTAGTCAATCGGGTAATACTTGTACCATGAATAACGCAAATGTTCGCACTATTAATTTGAATGGTGGAACGAGTGGCTCTTCCGCACATTCATTTACGTGTCCTGAGAATACGGTCAAAGAAATTAATGGCGCATATTCACCGCTAAATGATGCTCATTTTTTTGGTAATGTGATTTTTAATATGTATAACGATTGGGTAGGTACTGCGCCCTTGAGTTTTCAGTTGCAAATGCGCGTTCATTATTCAAGTAATTATGAAAATGCATTTTGGGATGGCAGTGCAATGACCTTTGGCGATGGCCAAAATACGTTTTATCCATTGGTAAGTTTAGATGTATCTGCACATGAAGTTAGCCATGGCTTTACTGAGCAAAATTCAGGTTTGATTTACAATGGTAAACCAGGTGGATTAAATGAAGCATTTTCGGATATGGCTGGTGAAGCTGCTGAATTTTATATGAAAGGCAGCAACGATTGGCTAGTTGGTAAGGATATTTTTAAAGGTAATGGTGCGCTGCGTTACATGAATAACCCTACCCAAGATGGCCGTTCAATAGATAACCAAAGCAACTATTATTCAGGTATGGACGTGCATTATAGTTCAGGGGTTTATAATAAGGCATTTTATAATTTAGCAACCACGCCGGGTTGGGATACGCAAAAAGCCTTTATCGTAATGGCTCGTGCCAACCAACTATATTGGAGTGCGGGTGTAGGCTGGGATTTAGCCGGTAACGGGGTGATGGATGCAGCCTGTGATTTAAATTATGACCCAAATGATGTTAAAGCTGCTTTAGCTGCCGTTGGGGTTAATTCAAATCTTAGTTCAGGTAGTGAATGTGCAACAACACAACCACCGACTGACGATGAAGCATTAACCAATGGGGTAGCGCGTACGGGTATCAGTGGCGCTGAAAAAGAGCAACTATTCTTTACTTTAGATGTTCCCGCTGGCGCGACAAATCTTCAGTTCAATACTACTGGCGGTTCAGGTGATGCAGACTTATACGTTAAATTTGCCAGCCGACCGACCTTAAATAGTTACGACTGTAATAGCACAACATCTACTAGTACAGAAAGCTGTAACATAAGTAATGCACAAGCGGGAACTTATTATGTAATGGTTGAAGCATGGAATGCTATATCTGGCGTATCATTAACGGGTAGTTACTCAGGTGATAATGGTGGGGTAACGCCTATCAACAGAACTGAGTCTAATATTAATGTGACAACTAATAACTGGAGTCGTTTCACTCAAGATTTATCCGCAGGGTATAGCACTTTAAATATTAGTATTGATGGTGGCAGTGGTGATGCTGATCTTTATGTAAACTTTGGTTCGCCTTCAAGTACGTCTTCTTATCTATGTAGACCTTACAAAAATGGCAACAATGAAGAGTGTACATTTGAGAACCCGCAATCGGGTACTTGGTACATTGATCTTAGAGGCTACAGCATAGCAAGCGGTGTAACACTCAATATAACTGCTAATTAGGCATAGTTATAAAAGGGGCTTAGCCCCTTTTTTTAATGCTTAAAATAAAAGTGAAATGATAAGGAATATTTATGAATTACTTTAAACAACTAGCAGTTATTACTACTTTAACTATGAGTTTTAATTGCTTAGCAAATGAAAATCCAGACAATATTTGGGTAACTATTGATTCAACTGCAGCCCAGCATTATCAACATGAACAAGGTACATTTTTACAAAAAATACCTTTTTCTCACAGAAAATCAAGCCCTATACCAGATGTTGATTTACTCAGTGTACCCAGTAACGCGGTAAATAATTTGAGTGAGTTTATGCATCATAACTACAATCGTTGTGGTGGGTTTGTTGCTCATAGCTCGTTTGAAGAAGCGAGTGATTACGCAAAACAATTAGCGGTCGTTCAAAATAGCCAAGCATTATTAGCTTACAATTATTCTATTGATAATGCGCAGACGGTACAAAGTTTAATTAATGCACAAAGTCCGATTAACTTACAAAGCACAGTAAATTCACTGACTAACTTTAATAATCGTTATTATACCTCGCAAACCGGTGTTGATGCTTCACAATGGTTGCAAAGTTATTGGCAACAAATTGCAACTACCCGAAGTGATATAACCATTGAAAGTTATCAGCATAGTTGGGCGCAATCATCCGTCATTGTAACCATTGCCGGTGCTGAAAATGCAGATGAGCTTGTAGTTATTGGAGGCCATTTAGATTCGATTAACCAAGCGAATCCTGCACAAGGACGCTCTCCTGGCGCGGATGATAACGCATCGGGTATTGCAGTGTTAACTGAAGTTTTAAAAGCGATAGTTGAAACAAATTATAAGCCGCAAAAAACCATTAAAATTATGGCATTTGCGGCAGAGGAAGTAGGTCTGAGAGGCTCTAAAGATATAGCCAGTAGTTATCGTGCGCAGGGTAAAAATGTAGTGGGTATGGTGCAATTTGATATGACCGGCAACAACGGCAGTATCGAAGATATTATTATGATGACGGATTACACTAATAATGCTCAAAACCAGTTTTTAGCGCAGCTTATAGACACATACTTACCCCAAATTAGTTATGGCTTTGACCAATGTGGTTATGGTTGCTCCGATCATGCTTCATGGTACCAACAAGGCTTTGCTGCCTCTATGCCGTTTGAATCAAAAATGAATGATATTAATCCACTCATTCATACACAAAATGACAGTAATTTCGATGCTGATCATGCAATAAAATTTGCTAACTTAGCTGTAAGCTTTGTAGCTGAATTGGCAAAGAATGCTGGTGATGTAACACCGCCAAGTAATAATGAGTTAGTAAATGGTGAGCCAATTTCTGGTATCAATGCCACTGCTAAAGAGCAGCTTATCTATACATTGAATGTACCAAAAGGAGCGCAAAATTTAAGCTTTGAAACCTCAGGTGATAATGGCGATGCCGATTTATACGTTAAGTTTAATCAGGCGCCAACATTAAGCGATTTCGATTGTAAAAGTACGTCTGCCACAAGTAATGAACGGTGTGATATTCCTACAAGCGATGATGGAACTTACTATGTAATGGTTGAGGCATATAGCGCAATTAACAATATTTCTTTGATAGGTAGTTTTGAGCAAGCTGGTGCTTTAGAGCCTATCAATCGCGTAGAAGATAACATTAGCGTAAATACTGGTGATTGGCAGCGTTATGAACAACGTTTAGTTGCAGGCTATTCTTCGCTAAATGTTGCTATTTCAGGTGGAACTGGCGATGCTGATTTGTATTTAAATTTTGATGCGCCATCATCTAATACACAATATGTGTGTCGCCCTTATAAAAATGGCAACACAGAAACATGTACTGTTTCTGCACCCCAAGCAGGTTTATGGTACATAGATATTAAAGGTTATCGTAATGCAAGTGGCATTACCTTAACTATTAATGCAGAATAATTAACAGGGGCAAACGCCCCTTTATTGGTTAAATTCTCACTCACTTTGGCTTGCCCTTCCTCAACAGCTTACGTAGAATCCTGCTATTATTTTTTACATAGTGATTGGTATTATCAAACAGCTGTTTAGTGCGACCGGGCCTTTGGCTTTATCAATAGGTGGATACACACCGCGCCAGCCTCAAATCGATATGGCGGTGGCGGTTGAGGATGCATTAAAAACCAGATCTCAACTTGTTGTTGAGGCAGGCACTGGCACAGGCAAAACCTTTGCTTATTTAGCTCCCGCTCTTAAATCTAAGGGCAAAACGATTATTTCAACCGGTTCTAAAGCACTGCAAGAACAGCTGTATCACCGCGATTTACCCGTACTAGTAAAAGCCTTAGGCGCAGCTAAAAAAACGGCACTGTTAAAAGGGCGTGCCAATTATTTATGCACTTATCGGCTAACTCAACATGTGGCACACGTACCAACAGACGACCCTGATGTAATGCATCAACTAGCAATGGTTGCTAAATTTGCCAGTGAAACTCACAGCGGCGATTTAGCTGATTGTATTGGTATTGAAGAAGATGCCAAAGTATTGCCGTATGTAAGCTCGACTGCAGATAACTGTTTAGGCAAAGAGTGCCCAGACTTTCAAGAATGCTATATTCGCAAAGCGCGTTTAAAAGCCGGGGATGCCGATGTTGTGGTAATAAATCACCATTTGTTTTTTGCTGATATGGCGGTAAAGGAATCTGGTTTTGCAGAGCTTATGCCTAATGCCGATGCCTACATATTTGATGAAGCTCACCAATTAAGCGAAATTGCCAGTGACTATTTTGGCGAAACCATGAGCACCAAAAAGCTGGTGGATTTAATTAACGATTTGCGCGCTATTTATCGCGCTGAAATTCCAGACATGCTGCAATTAGGCAAAAGTTTAAATAAACTTGAAACCAGTGTCGCTGATTTAAGGCTGCAGTTTGGAGTAGATGGCAGCCGAGGTGACTGGCGTGAAAAGCTCAGTAATAAGCTTATTTGCTCGGCATTACACCGGGTTATTAGTGATTTAGAGTTTGTGTATCAGGTATTAAAGTTATGCTTAGAGCGAAGTGATAAAATAGAACATCCGTTTGAACGAGTATTGGCTTTTAAAGGTCAGTTAGAGCGCGTATTCGATACTGCTCAAACAGGTTTTAGTTACTGGTACGAAACCACGAGGCGCTATTTAACTATTAATATTACGCCTCTGAATGTATCGGCTAAATTTGCTTTAATGATGAAAGAGTCGGGTTCAGGATTTGTTTTTACCTCGGCCACGTTATCGGTCGACAATGAACTGAGCCACTTTAATGCGAGCCTTGGCTTAAAACCAAAGCAAAGTATGATGGTAGATAGCCCGTTTGATTATGAAAATCAGGCGTTGCTGTGCTTACCTCGTTATTTACCACAATCGCATGAAGATAATATGCCCCATGCGATTGTTAAATTAACCTTAGAGCTTATTAAGTCCGCTAAAGGGCGTTGTTTTGTGTTATTTACCAGTTACCGTATGATGCATTTAGTGGCTGAGGGCTTAACTACGCAAATGGACTACCCAGTTTATATGCAAGGGCAAATGTCTAAACGAATTATACTAGAAAAATTTACTCGCCATGGTAATGCGGTATTGCTGGGCACCGCGTCATTTTGGGAAGGGGTTGATGTACGAGGTAGTACCTTAAGCTGTGTTATTATAGATAAGCTGCCATTTGCTGCACCTGATGACCCTTTACTACAAGCTAAAATGCAAGATTGCCAAATGCAAGGCAAAGACCCGTTTGCACATATTCAATTACCTCAAGCGGTGATTGCCTTAAAGCAGGGGGTAGGTCGCTTAATAAGAGACAACAAAGATAAAGGCGTGCTAGTGATTTGCGATAATCGTTTAGTAACACGCCAATATGGACAAGTATTTTTAAAGAGTTTACCGCCAATGCGCCGTACACGTAGCTTAGAAGATGCCAATACATTTTTAAAACATATTAATTGAGTACAAAAATGATCAAAAGTAACATTCTCGCCCTAGATGCCTCTACTGAAGCATTATCAATTGTTTTGCATTATCAGGGTAAAACATTTCATCATTTTGAAGAGTGCCCGCAGCAGCATAGCCAAAAAATTCTGCCACTTATTGATGAGCTACTTGGTAAAGCCGGCTGTAAATTAAAAGATTTAGACGTAATAGGATTTGGCCAAGGGCCAGGTAGCTTTACTGGCGTGCGTATAAGCGTAGCCATTGCCCAAGGTCTTGCGTATTCAACTAATTTACCATTAGTTGGGGTATCTACTTTAGCAGTCATGGCGCAACAGGCGTTTGAACAGTTTGGTGCTAACGATGTTTATTCTAGTATTGACGCGCGTATGGGAGAAATCTACTTTGCTCAATACCACGCAAAAGATGGATTAATGACACTTAAAGGCGAAGAGCGAGTATTCAAACCTGAATTGTTAGATGCAACTTTGATAGATTCAAATATCGATGCTGCAGCCGTGGGGACTGGTTTTAAAAGTTACCCTGATGCACTAACGCCATTTAATAATGTAACCATACAGCCTGAAGTAACCTTACCGGATGCACATTATATGTTGGCACTCGTAGAGGCGCAGTACCTTGCAGGTAAGGGTGTAAAAGCCAGTGATGCACAACCAAAGTATGTGCGTGATACGGTAACATGGAAAAAATTACCGGGCCGTGAATAAGATAAACACGGTTGTTTGCAAATTAAGCGATTTTAAATCATAATTTAGTTATGTTGTTGGTTGGAGAAGCGCTGTGTCGCTACCTATAAGTTCAGGTTTTTTTACAGGTGATATACCTGCTAAGGTGCGTTCTACTTCGGTAGTTCCGGCGCAGCCTGAACGAGTAGTAGAGCAAGCCAAACCACAAAAAACTAATACCGATTATGTCAAAAGCAGCCCAGAAGGGCTTGAACTTGCAAAAGAGTTTACAAAAGCGAACAGCAAAGATACCCAATACAGCCAAACTATTTACGATCAACCCAGTGCTCAAGTAAGCAAAGCGATTTCTACTTATACTGAGTTTGCTAATTTAGAGCGAAGAGCTGAAGTTCAAAGTTTAATTGGTGTTGATATATACGCTTAGCTTAGATTAAAAAAAATAAAAAAGCCCGAATGAATTATTCGGGCTTTTTTATTAAGTTTCAAAAACTACTGCTTTATATAACCAATTAATTTTTTAGCTATATCGGTATTATTTTGAGAGCCAACAAAGTCATCGCTATTTTTGCCATAGGCAAATACTTGTACATCAGACGCTGTGTGACCGCCCGTTGTCCAACCTGTAAAGCTTAAGTCATTAATAATGCTTTTAACGGCCAAGTTTAGGGTTTTCTCGCCCATAGCTTTGGCTTGTTTAAGCTTAATTTCGTTTTCAGTTGTAAATTCAATACTGGTATTAGCTTGCCATACCGTTTTAAGGTTATCAGAACCCATTAGTAATTTGGTCAATGTGCCCGCAGTGGCTTTTACACCTTTGATGACATCTGTTTCCCATTTATATTGGCCATGTGCACCAATAGTTAAACCGCCTGTTGAGTGGTCTGCCGTGATCACTAAAATAGTGTCTGGGTTGTTATCTACATAGGCTTTAGCCGTTTCGATTGATTTAGCAAAGTCATCCATTTCAGCCATTGCACAGGCAATGTCGTTTGCGTGACCACACCAGTCAATTTGGCTGCCTTCAATCATCACAAAAAAGCCTTTATCATTTTGCCCATCAAGCAAATCAAACGCTTTAGAAGTTAACTGCTTTAATCTTGTTGGGTTTTCATCAAGAGCAAACGGTAAGCCTTTAGGTGCATATAAACCTATAGCAGGCACTTGAGTGATTTGACCAAGGTTTTGAATATCATCGCCATATTGATAACCAGCTTGTTTAAATTCGTCTACTAAGTTTCTGTCATCACGAATAAAGTATTGAGTACCACCGCCTAACATTAAATCTACCGGTAATTTACCTGCAATTTTATTGTCAATGTAGTCATTAGCAATATCATCGTAGTTTCTTCTTGATTCATTATGTGCGGCAAAACTTGCTGGTGTTGCATGGTTTATTTGTGAGGTAGCTACTAAAGCTGTTGTCATTCCTTGCTCTTTTGCAATTTCTAGCATGGTTTTAACAGGCTTTTTAGCTGTATCGACGGCAATAGCGCCATTATAACTTTTATGGCCGCTGCTAAGTGCAGTTGCACCTGCTGCGCTGTCTGTAACATAGGTATGGTCATCTGGATACGTGTGCGCCATGCCTTTTAATATGGTATCAAAAACGGTGGTTTCTATTTCTTTTGTTGTTGGGTCATCTTTGTAGTATCGATAAGCGGTTGTGAAAGCGGGACCCATGCCATCACCAATCATATAAATAACATTTTTAGGCGCTGTTTGAGCAAATGCTCCTGTTGTTGTACATAAAAGCGCTAATAAGCCGAACTGTTTTTTCATTGTGTGTACCCTTTAAGTGTACTTATTTTAATAGCGACTATTATTGTATACTGATGACCAGATAAATAAATGAATATGTTATGAAATCTCGCGATTTAAGTGTGTGCTCTTCTAGCTCGGTTCTATTATTTGTGTAATAACTCTTGTATGTTATTGCTATAACCAAATAAAAAGTAGAGGTTTGCATTGCAACCATTTTCTGTCAAAGCTAACGACTTAGATATACATGGCCTTAAATTTGGAGACGGTGAAGAGGTTGTTATTGCGCTTCACGGTTGGTTAGATAACAGTGCTAGCTTTGCACCTATGCTAACTGACGTACCGTCAAATCAAACATGGTATTGTATTGATTTTGCAGGGCATGGACTATCATCTTGGCGAAGCCCTCAGGCACATTACTACTTTATTGATTATGTGGATGATGTGTATGCCTTAATCACAGCGCTTAAATTAAAAAAGGTACATTTGGTCGGGCATTCGATGGGGGCGATGGTCGCGGGTTTATTTGCGAGTTGTTTTAACGAGTATGTTAAATCCGTTTCTTTTATTGAAGGAATTGGCTGCGTTACCACGCAAGCAAATGAAGTCGCTTCGCAGCTAAGAAATGCCATACTTAACAGGGCACGGTTAACGATTAAAAAATCAAGGACATATACTTCTAAAGAGCAAATTTATCAAGCGCGTGCAAAAACAACTGATTTAAATGATGAACTAATTGCGTTGCTGATGGACAGAAATATAAAACAAATGCACAGTGGGTTTGAGTTAACGACTGATCCTAAGCTTAAAAATCACTCAGGTTTTCGATTTGATGAAGCGCAATGTATTGGTGCAATAAAAGAATTAATTGCACCATGTCAATTAATATTAGGTGATAAAGGTTATCCATTTGTAAAACAAAATTTAGACAAGTATAGTAAATATTACAATAACTTGAGTGTAATAGATGTGCCCGGTGGACATCATTGCCATATGCAAAGTAGTGGGCTATGTTTTGAACACATTCACGCATTTATGGTGCAAAGTAGTGCATGTTAATTGTATATTACCGATAAATGTGGGATTATCTCTAGATTAGAGTATTTGCTCAATTGTGAAAGTGCCTTACTTAGATTAAGGTTAATAAAAATATAATTATAAACAGGGGCTAAGAGTGGAAAAAATCTGGCTTAAGCGCTACCCAGAAGGTATGCCTGAAACAATCGATCCTGAGCACTACAACTCGTTACTCGAAGTGTTTGAAAAAAGTTTTAATGAATACAAAGATTTACCTGCATTTACAAATATGGGTAAAACATTGTCATACAACGAAATAGATGCAGCAACGAAACGTGTTGCCGCCTATATTCAAAACAACTTAGGGCTAAAAAAAGGCGATAAAGTCGCTGTGATGATGCCTAACCTGTTGCAAACCCCTATTGCTATTTTAGGTATTTTACGCGCAGGGTGCGTTGTGGTTAACGTTAATCCACTTTACACCGTACGTGAGCTAGAGCATCAGTTAAAAGATTCTGAAACATCGGCAATATTTATACTAGCTAACTTTGCTGATACGCTTGAAAAAGCGCTGCCTAACACTGACGTGAAACACATTGTGGTTACCCAAGTAGGTGACATGATGGGGGGTCTTAAAAAGCATTTAGTTAATTTTGTAGTTAAGCATTTCAAAAAAATGGTGCCAAGTTACACGTTACCTAACACGATTAAATTTTGTGATTTATTAAAAGCTGATCCAAATGGCTACACACGCCCAGACGTTAATTTAAGTGACTTAGCTTTTTTACAGTACACAGGTGGAACTACCGGTGTATCTAAAGGCGCAATGTTGAGCCATGGCAATATGGTAGGCAACCTTGAACAAGTGTCTGGTTGTTTAGACAAAGTACTTGACCGTGGTAGTGAAGTGGTTATTACCGCGCTTCCGCTTTATCATATATTTGCGCTAACAGCTAACTGTTTGGCATTTATGAAGTACGGTGGTTTAAACGTTTTAATTACTAATCCACGTGATATGCCTGGATTTGTAAAAGAGCTGAGCCAGCATAAATTTACTGCTATTACAGGGGTTAATACTCTATTTAATGGCTTATTAAACACTCCTGGTTTCTCTGAACTTGATTTTAGTCACCTTAAAATGTCATTGGGTGGCGGTATGGCGGTACAACGTCCTGTTGCAGAAAAGTGGCAAAAAGTGACCAATACTAAATTAATGGAAGGCTATGGCTTAACTGAATGTGCTCCATTAGTAACAATTAGCCCATATGATTTAGAGGCATATAATGGCTCTATTGGTTTACCTGCGCCAAGTACAGATATTAAGTTAATGCTTGATAACGGTGAAGAAGCGGCTAAAGGTGAACCAGGCGAGCTATGGGTTAAAGGCCCTCAAGTTATGCTTGGGTACTATAATCGCCCAGACGCCACCGCTGAATGTTTAAAAGATGGTTGGTTTGCAACCGGCGATATTGCGACGTACGATGATGAAGGTTTCTTCTATATTGTTGACCGTAAAAAAGACATGATTATTGTTTCAGGCTTTAATGTTTTCCCAAATGAGATTGAAGAAGTGGTTGCAATGCATGAAGGTGTATTAGAAGTTGCTGCAATTGGTATTCCTCATGACATTAGTGGTGAACAAGTTAAAGTTTTTGTTGTGAAAAAAGACCCTTCTTTAACTGAAAAAGATATAATAAAACATTGTCGTGATAATTTAACTAATTATAAGGTTCCTAAACTCGTTGAGTTTAAGGATGAGTTACCCAAAACTAACGTGGGTAAAATTCTCAGAAGAGCCTTAAAAGATTAGCAACTATAAAAAAGCCGACATATGTCGGCTTTTTTATTGTAGGAGACTCAGTGCACTACCAATTGATCCAAACCCAAAATGAGCTAAATACGTTTGTAGAACAAATAAAAAACAAACCCATTCTTGCTATTGATACCGAGTTTATGCGCCGCCGTACTTTGTATCCCGAAGTTGCACTCATTCAAGTTTATGATGGCGAACATTTAGCACTTATCGACCCGCTAGCAGAGCTTTCCTTATTTGATTTTTGGCAGATACTTAAAGATCCAAACGTGTTAAAAGTACTTCATTCTCCTTCAGAAGATATTGAAGTTTTTCAAAAATATGCAGGTTTTGTTCCTTATCCATTGTTTGATACTCAGTTTGCACTTCAGCTATTAGGTGAGGGCAACTGTATGGGGTTTGCCTTAATGGTAAAAACCTTATTGAATATTGAAATTGATAAAAGTGAATCGCGCACCAATTGGTTACAACGTCCTCTCACTCAAAAACAACTTGAATACGCTGCGGCCGATACGTTTCACTTACTGCCTTGTTTTGAGTTAATTATAGACAGCATTAAAGCAGCTGATTTATTCGACATTGTGATCAATGAAAGTAAATTAGTGGCAAACAAGCGTGCTTTTCAAACACCAGATGAGTTACTTTATAAAGAGATTAAAAATGCATGGCAGCTTAAGCCGCATGAATTAGCGGTACTTAAAGAGTTAGCTGTGTGGCGAAGAAATAAAGCAATTCGAAAAAATCTAGCGCTTAACTTTGTGCTAAAAGAGCATAACATGACTGAAATCGCTAAACGAGGTCCTTCAAGTTTAAATGCCTTGAGACAAATTCCGGGTGTTGAGCCTATTGAAGTGAATCGTTCAGGGGTTGAAATTTTAAAGTGCATTGAGCAGGCTAAAACAGTTCCACCTGAACAGCACCCACAAGTACTCAAACGTCTCATTGATTTTCCTACGTATAAAAAAGTAGCGAAAGAAATCAAACAAAAAATTACGAAAGTTGCTAAAGAGCACAATATACCAGAAGACGTTATGGCATCTAAAAAGCAAATTAATCAGCTAATTAGTTGGAATTGGAAATTAACGGATGAACAAAAAGCAAATCACATAAAGCCAGATTTACTCAGTTCATGGCGCTATGACTTTGTTAAAGATGCCCTTAAAGAGTGGGATAATTAAAGTCATAAAGGCGAGTGACAAACAAATAAAAAGGGCGCTTAGCGCCCTTGTTTGTTATTTCTTTTCTTCGTCAGGTAATGTGACATTGAGCTCGAGTACGGCTAAATCGTCTTCATTTTGATCAAACTGAACTTGAACCGCATCGGCGCCTACATTTACGTACTTACGAATGACATCTAATATATCTTGCTTTAATTGCGGCAAGTAATCAGGTGTACCACGCTGAGAACGTTCGTGCGCGACAATGATCTGCAATCGCTCTTTTGCTAATGACGCACTGTTTTTCTTTTCTGAGCGGAAGTAGTCAAGTAAAGACACATTAACCTCCAAATATCCGTTTGAATAAACCCTTTTTCTCAACATCTAAAAATCTAAATTCAATCGTTTCACCTAATAAACGACTGATCGCATCGGCATAAGCTTGGCCTGCGTCAGATTCGCTATCAAGGATAACGGGTTGTCCTGAGTTAGATGCACTAA
The DNA here is from genome assembly GCF_048401065.1 of Pseudoalteromonas sp. US3C1004. Lineage (GTDB taxonomy): Bacteria > Pseudomonadota > Gammaproteobacteria > Enterobacterales > Alteromonadaceae > Pseudoalteromonas > Pseudoalteromonas undina. The sequence goes on along the minus strand of NZ_CP183074.1, from coordinate 617,189 downwards.
GTACTGCTTGAGATTCAGGAATGACACCTAGTAAGTCGATGGCTAAAATGTCCTGGATATCTTCAACAGATAGCATTTCACCTTTTGTTACACGATCTGGATTATAGCGTGTTATTAGCAAATGCTCTTTAATGTTTTCTAAACCTTCTTCGGCGCGTTTAGATTTACTGTGTAAAATTCCAAGTATACGATCAGAATCTCGTACTGATGAAACCTCTGGATTAGTGGTTACAATTGCTTCATCAGCAAAGTACATTGCCATCATTGCACCGGCTTCAATACCTGCCGGAGAATCACAGACTATGTAGTCAAAGTCTTCTTTTAACTCATTAAGTACACGTTCAACACCTTCGCGTGTGAGTGCATCTTTATCGCGTGTTTGTGATGCAGGAAGTAAAAATAACTTCTCTACACGTTTATCTTTTATGAGTGCTTGGTTAAGGTTGGCTTCGCCATTGATTACATTAACGAAGTCATACACTACGCGACGTTCACAACCCATAATTAGGTCTAAATTACGTAAGCCGATATCAAAATCGATGATAACAGTTTTGTAGCCTTTTAGTGCTAAGCCTGTACCAATTGCTGCGCTTGATGTTGTTTTACCAACACCCCCTTTACCCGAGGTAACGACAATTATTTTTGCCATGAGATTTATCCTTTAACCAAAGCTGAAATTTCTAAAGATTCATTTTTTTGTTGTATTTGAACTGCGTTACCCCAGTGTTCACCTTGCAGTGAGTCACTGATCCAGTAATTACCATTGATTGAAACGAGTTCTGCTTCTAATTTATTACAAAATATATATGCGTTTTCTAGCCCTTTTGCACCGGCAATAGCACGGCCGCGTAGAGTTCCATAAATGTGTACATTACCATCGGCAATCACTTCTGCACCATGGCTTACTGCACCTAACACCACTAAATCACGGTCTTTGGCGTAAACTTGTTGGCCTGAGCGTACTGCACCATTAATAATTTGTGCTGGTAAATACACGGTTTTTTCAACCACTGACGTATTAGCCTCTACTCTTGCGGGTTCACTCTTAACGTCTTGTGAATAGTTTAAAACAGATAACCCTGCAGCTTTTGCTTGTTTGTGTTGCTCATCCGAACCATTACATACACCCACCGCATTAAAGCTCATACGTTCAATAAGTGATTTTAAATGAACAAAGTCGATTGTGCTGTTTTTTACTTCAATTAAATTAACGACAATGGGGGCACCCTCAAAGAATTTTGGGGCTTGGGCTATTTTTACATACAGTTGTTCTGCTAAAAGGTTAATATCAGTACTATAAAGATGTAAAACTGATAATGTAAAAAGGTTGCCTTTTAGCTCAAAAATTTGGTCCGACATAGATGCTCAACTGGATTGTCTAGTTAGCATGTAACATTATATAAACCTAGGCTGAACAAGGCTTTTATTAAAGTTTCCACACTAATTTTTATAACTTATTATTATTGCCATGTTATAGTGTGTAGCACTGTTAAGCAAGATTTTATAGGGCCATAATGCTAACTGCGGTATATAAAAGTAAGAAAAAAGCAGATACTTTCTTATTTATTGAAAAAAGAGACGATTTTAGTAAAGTTCCGGAACCTTTAATGGCCATGTTTGGTCAACCTCAGTACGTGATGATCATTAACTTAGCTAAGCGAACTCAATTAGGCGTAGCGGATTTAGACACTTTAAAACAGTCGCTTAGCGACCAAGGCTATTATTTACAAATTCCGCCACCAGAGGAAAACTTGCTGAGTCAATTAAGAAAACAAAATGGAGTAGATAGTGATTAAAAAATTAGCAGTTGTATTGTGTGGTGTATGTTTAAGCTCATCGGTGATGGCAAAAACCCAAGCTGAGTTTCAACAATACCTTACTAATTTAAAGCAAGAGGCAATAGCTAAAGGCTACGATACTCAGTTAATTGAGCAAGCATTTGCCACTGCATCTTATAAAGAAAAAGTGATTTCTGCAGATAAAAATCAGCCTGAAGTAAAAGAAACACTGGAAACATATTTACCAAAACGTGTGCCTCAATGGAAAATTGATCGTGCGCGTAAATTATATAAAGAAAACCAAGAAGTTTTAGAGAAGGTCGCAAAAGACTTTGGTGTTCAAGCACGCTTTATCGTGGCTATTTGGGGCTTAGAGAGTAATTTTGGTGCCATTCAAGGTGGCCACAACGTGATTTCATCGTTGGTAACACTGGCATTTGATGGACGCCGTGAAGCTCTATACAAGCGCCAATTATGGGCAGCACTGGATATATTAAAGTCGGGTCATATTACGCTTGATAAATTTAAAGGCTCATGGGCAGGTGCAATGGGGCAAACTCAATTTATGCCAACCTCATTTAATGCCTATGCTGTAGATTACAACAATGATGGCCGCAAAGATATTTGGACAACCAAGGAAGACGCGTTTGCCTCTATTGCTAATTACTTAAAGCAAGAGGGTTGGAATGACAACTTAACCTGGGGTCGCCAAGTTCAATTACCTGCTGATTTTGACCAGCAGTATATTTTAAAGCGCGGTACTAAAACACGTAAGCAATGGCTTGAATATTGGAACAATTCAGAGCGCTCACTCGCTGATTGGCAAGCATTAGGGGTTCGTCGTGCTGATGGCAGCGATTTACCAAATGTTGCTGTGGATGCTGCACTAGTGATGCCTGATGATGTAAATGGGCGCATGTATTTAGCATACGACAACTACAAGGTATTTATGCACTGGAATCGGTCATATTACTTTGCAACTAGCGTGGGCTATTTGTCAGATAGAATTGCTTACCCAAAGATTTAAGCTAAAGCAAATAACTAAAAAAAGCCGCAAATTGCGGCTTTTTTGTGAATTACATATCGACTAAATTTCTTTTTTAAATATTTTATCTTTTAGGTCAATGACTTTGCCAATCCCTGAACCTAGTTTCATTAGCTTATTAAGCTGCTCAGGAGTTAAACGTTGTAATTCTGAGGACCATTTAGTTACTGTTTCAAGTAAGTTATGGATTTCGCCCATTTGTTTTTGAGCATAAATTTCATCGTCGTTACTTGCTTCGTCTAGTAAGTTATCTCGGAGTAAGCTCAGTGTAGGCTCAACTTCACGTTTTTTGCGCTCTTCGAATACGCGATTTGCCATATCCCAAATATCGCCTGCAGGGGCATAGTACTCTTTTCTATCTCCTGGGATATGCATTACTTTGATCAGCTGCCAAGATTGTAATTCTTTGATCCCCATACTCACGTTACCGCGAGAGATACTTAGCGCATCAGCGATTTGATTTGCCGTCATTGGATCTTTAGTAATAATCAATAAACCACACATTTGTCCAATGGTGCGATTAAATCCCCAGCGGCTGCCCATCTCACCACAATGCATTACAAAGGCAAAGTTTTTTTCTGATAATGTCATTGTTACAAGTTTCAAAAATAAATGAAATCTATGCTAGCACGCTGGTTAAGTATGGCAAGACTTAAGCTGGGATAAAAAACCACGTTTTACGACTAATGATTGATATAGATTAATATTTAAGCATTTATAGTGAGGTATGTTGCGGGTATGCAACATAATCTTGCCGTTTAACGCCCTTGTTAAATAGCATAAACTTTTTATAAACGATGGAATGACTATGAAAGCAGCAATAAATACAGAATATAAAGGCAAGTTAGCGATCACCGATTTACCTATTCCAGAAGTAGGCCCTGACGACGTCCTAGTAAAAATAGCCGCTTGTGGTGTGTGCCACACTGATTTACACGCATGTCATGGTGATTGGCCGGTAAAACCAAAAATGCCATTAGTACCTGGACACGAAGGTGTTGGTGTAATAGAAAAACTAGGAAGTAATATTAAGCACTTAGAAGTGGGCGATAGAGTAGGCGTACCATGGCTATACAGTGCATGTGGCCATTGTGAGTTTTGTTTAGATGGACGCGAAACCCTTTGTTTATCGCAACATAATACGGGTTACTCTATTGACGGTGGGTATGCAGAATACTGTTTAGCTCATGGTGACTACATCATCAAAATACCGGAAGGTTTAGGTTTTGCTGAAGCTGCCCCCTTATTTTGTGCCGGCGTAACAACGTATAAAGCTTTAAAAGTATCTGGTGCTAAACCAGGTCAATGGGTTGCTATTGTCGGTGTGGGTGGTTTAGGGCACTTAGCAGTGCAATATGCAAAAGCAATGGGCTTTAATGTTATTGCGGTAGATACTGGTAAAGAGAAAATGGCGCTAGCTAAAGAGTTGGGTGCTGATATTACGCTTGATTTTAAAGAAGTAGTGCCCAGTGAGGCTATTTTTGAGCAAGTAGGTGGCGCGCATGCTGTTGTTTGTACGGCAGTATCAAAACCAGGTTTTGAACAAGCTTATAAAAGTGTTCGCCGAGGGGGGAAATGTGTATTGGTTGGTTTACCGCCTGAAGATATGCCATTGCCAATTTTTGACACCGTATTAAATGGTGTTTCAGTGGTTGGATCTATTGTAGGTACACGCAAAGATCTGCAAGAATGTCTTGAATTTGCTGCGCAAGGCAAAGTAAAAGCCATCATTGAAGAGAAAAAACTTGAAGATATTAATGAAATTTTTGATGACATGCTTAAAGGCGAAATAAACGGCCGCATAGTTGTTACGATTTAATATTAAGGTTTACATGAAAAAAGCACGGTATCTCAATTGAAATACCGTGCTTTTTAAATTATTAAACTATTAAAGTGTGTAACTAAAGCTTAGCTTTGCATTACGTTCTTCACCTGGCATTCCGCCTAAAAACATGGCTTTAGAATAGTATTTTTTATTAAACAGGTTATTAATGTTTAATTGCATCTGCCAGTTGTCTGCTTTATAGCTAACCGCAGCATCATATACGGTATAAGCGGGTACGTAGCCATTATCAATACCAAATGAACTTGAGTTAGTACTACGCTTATCAACAAATGTTAAACCTGCGCTTAAATCAACTGCGTGCGGTAATTCAAACAGCGCTGCTGAATATGTTACCCATGAACTAGCTGTTACATAGGGTACACCTTTTTGACGAGTATTATAGCTGTCACGATTTGGGTTGGTTTTATCGCGGGCGTCTTGATAAACACCGTTGATATTAACTTTCCATTGATCGTTCAAATAGGCATTTAAATCAATCTCTACACCTTTTGTTTGTTCTTCACCATCAAAGAAGCTCTCTACTACATTAGGTGCTGACACGCCGGCTTCATAAAGAGGGTTGGCATATTCTAAATTAGTACGCGCACTTTCAAATACCACAATTGATGCCAGTAATTGGTCATCAAATGCTTTAAAACGAAATCCTAAATCATTACTCACAGATTCGGAATCGTCTCTATCGGCTTCATTACCGGCAACAGAGCCAAGAACACTGTAAGCTGTGCGCCCTTTAGAGTGATTTAAAAACAAAGCCATATCAGCGTTTACTTGATAAGTAGCACCTAGGTTATACGTTAAACCACTGTCTGAGGTATTTGCTTCTGGCGTTGGATTTGCGCGGCTTTGACTATAACGAGGGTCAACACCAAAGTGCTCGTAACTTTGTTTAATACGATTATGAGCAACACCAATACGAGTAGTGATCTTATCGTTAATGTAAGCAACATGTTGAAGGCCTACGCCCCATGCTTGTACTTTTTTATTGTAATCACTGGTTTTAAGCGGATCATAATCAGCAAATTCATCCGCAGGCCAATTTGGCTGGCGTATATCAAAAATATACGGTAGTGCACCTTGGTAAATAACTTCTCCGGCTTTGTTTTTAATGACCTTATCGGCATCATAAATGGAGTATTGTTTAAAACGAATATCTCGGTCTTCGTAGTTGGCATTAACCAGTAATTCGTTTTCTATATTGCCGAGCATAAAGTCATAACGTAAATCTAAAAAGTATTGCCATGATTTCTCATCTGCTTCTACTTGGCGATATTCTTGGCGTCTAGCTGCGAAAGGGTGTAATACATTATCAACAACTAACGGTGCGCGTGGATCTTGGTTAATTACACCACGTCGGTTCCAATACACATAATTATAAGCACCTGTTTGGCGAGCAAAGCTAGAGGTGTAATTACGGTACTGTAGCTGTTGATTTAAAAATAAATCATCACTAATGTAGTAATTGTGCGCTAATTTAAAACGCAGCTCTTCACCTTCGTTATCCTTTGCCATCGGTGATATTATGCCATTGGTACCAAAGTTAAAGGGTGTTAAACCATCATTGCTTGCCAAAGAGTTAGCGAGTTCATTTCGTTGTGCTTCACTCAATTGTAAGCCACTTGCTGTAGGGTCATTAACTAAATCGGCGGCTGATACTTCTCCTGCAGTTAAACCGTTAACCGATTTACTGTTAAAAATACGAATAGGGTGGCCAATAGAATCCACTGCAATAGCATCTTTAATATATGCCCCAGACAATACAAAAGATTGCTGGTCATTAAGCACATATTTTAAAGACGAGTAAATTTCATCGCGCTGATCTTTTAAATCACGAAAGCCATCGCTAGAGGCGGTTTTGGCCATAACCCGATAAGCTAAATCGTCGGTTATTGCATTGGTGCTATCAAGTGCAAGCGAATAACTATCCCACTGGCCAATATCCATTTCTAGGGTATGTTGCTCGTTAAACTGTGGTTTTTTTTCAATCAGGTTGATGACACCACCGGCACTACCCATACCATACAAGCCCGTTGCAGGGCCTTTTAATACTTCAATTGATTCAACATTGGTTAAAGAGCGAGTAGGGTTAAATGTATTGCCTAACCCTGCGCCGCCATACATGCCATCGTAAGTGTAATTAGCGCCCAAGCCACGAATAACTAAGTTGTCACCAATGCCATAGTTATTACCCGCTTGAGTTAGGCCACTCACATTACGGATCACGTCCTGAAGACTATCAATACCTTGTGACTCAATCAGTGCTTTATCAACAATGACCACGGGTGCAGGAGTTTCCATTAGCGACATGTCTGATTTAGTTGCTAAACCTGAATTCATCACCACTCGGTTTTGTTGCTCGTAAACGCTAATTCGTTCAATATCTGAATTAACTTGTGACTCGTTAGCCATTGCTAAACTTGCGTTTAAGCACGCTAGAGTGAGGAGAGAGTATTGAAACCTTTTCATAAACTGATAACCATTCGCATTTGTTAATTTGCGCGGATGATAATAGTTATCATTTTAAATTTAAATAAAAAGTTCAAACTTTTTTACTTTAATGCGCACGTTTGCTTGATTGTTATTCAATGTGATTTAAAAGTAATCATATTTGAAAATTTCAATGGAGTATTACAGTAGTTAGTTGGTTTAACGGAAAGATTATTTTAAATAAAAAATTGATGGTTAAATGAGCTGCTTTGCTACATTTGCAAAAAAACTGTTAAGGTTGAGCGCAGCCCAACCTTATAGAGACGTTTTGGGTTTACTGTTTGTAAACCACACCCGCTTTCATAACGAATGGGATCTGCTCTAGTGTAGAAATGTTTTTTAATGGGTTAGTGTCTACCGCTATAATATCAGCTGCAAAACCAGTTTTAATTTGCCCTAGTTGTTTATCAGCTTTTAATAATTTAGCACTATTAATGGTTGCGGCTTGGATGGCTTGTAATTCACTCATACCAAATTCAACCATTCGCGAGAACTGCTTAGCGTTATCGCCATGCGGGTAAATAGCTGCGTCGGTTCCAAACACCATGTTTACACCCGCTTCAACCGCGCGTTTAAAACTATCGCGTTGTTTTTTTGATACCAGACGTTCTTTATTTAGGTTTTCTTCATCAACGCCATTTTGCTCACCAAAGCTCAGCGTATATTCGGTATTATAAATATCCATAGACAGCCAAGTTCCATGCTCTTTTGCAAGCGCAATTGCTTCATCGTCTAAAAAGCTAGCGTGCTCAACACTATCTACACCGGCTTTTATTGCCGTTTTAATACCGTTAGTTCCATGTGCGTGAGCGGCAACAGGTAATTCACGCATGTGCGCTTCATCAACAATGGCTTTCATTTCTTCAAAGGCGTACTGCTGTATGCCGACTTTTGTTCCTTTAGAGAATACACCGCCTGTGGCGCATAGTTTGATTGCATTAGCGCCATATTTTATATTTTCACGCACTTTAATACGCACAGCCCACGGGCCATCAGCAACGCCGGTGGCAGTATATTTCATCTCTGGAGGTAAGCGATTATTATCGCAGTGCCCACCTGTAATGCTCAAAGAAGGCCCTGCAGCCCAAATGCGTGGGCCGATAATATCACCTGCATTCACACCGTCTCGCACCGCAATAACACTGTAGCCCTCAGCACCTAAGTTCCTTACTGTAGTAAATCCAGCTTCTAAGGTTTGCTTAGCAAAATAGCTGGCTTTAATGGCCATTCGCGGAACAGATTGCCCTAAACGTTCACTTCGAGACACAGTTGGATCGCTGGTTAAATGTACGTGCATGTCCATTAACCCAGGTAACAGGGTAAGCGTTGGTAGGTTTATCAGTTCATCATTACTGCTAAGCTTGGGCTTTTTATTAAATTGGATTTGGCTAATAACACCGTTATCTATCGCAATCAAAGGATTAGCCTTAAGTTCGCCTGTTTCAACATCTAGTAAAGCTTTGGCCGATATATAGGTTGTGGCTAGTGTACTTGCACTGGTTAAGCTCATTAATGCGATTGATAGAGTCAATAAATGTTTTTTCATGTTTAAGTCATTATAATTATTTTCATTCACTTGAATGTAGCAACCATGAGTTACTGAGTAAATAATGTAGCGACGAACAGCACTCACCTCAATTGCTTTATTTAAGCTATTTAAAACCGCATAATTGGCGGGTAAAAACTAACAAGGGAATTTATGAAAGTTATTAAAATAGCACTGGTTGCCAGTAGCGTTATGTTTGCCTTAAGTGGTTGTATGAGCCCCAGCTCACAATTAAACACAAATCAGTCAGTCGCACCTGTCATAAGCGAATTATCAGCTGAGCAGCAATTAGATGTGCTCGTTGCTCAGTACTACGATGAATCATTAGCTTTTAATCCATTAAGCGCTACCTATAATGGCCGCCATGAATTTGATGATCAATTTTTGCCTGAGATATCGCAGCTTAATCGCGATAAAAAAGCCGCATTTTATAAAAAATATCAACAACGCTTAACGCTCATTGATCAATCCCAACTCACCGGTCAGGCGCTGCTCAACTTTGAAGTGTTATCGCGCGATTTAGCTCTTAAACTTGAGGGTATGCAATATAAAGATTATTTGTTACCGATAAATCAAATGTCGGGTGCGCATAATACCTTCGCCGGATTTGGTTCAGGGCAAAGTGCTCAGCCTTTTAATACTGTTGCCGACTACGAAAAATTCATCAAGCGTGCAGATGGTTTCGTTAAATGGCTTGCAAGTGTAGAGCAATCGATGGCGCAAGGTGTTAAACAAGGTGTGGTATTGCCTATGCCATTAGCAAAAAAATTACTCCCGCAATTTAAAGCGCATGTTGTTACTAACGCTGAAGATTCTCTTTTTTACTCGCCTATTAAAGCCATACCCGATTCATTTTCAGCTGATGAAAAGCAACAGCTAAAAGCGCAGTATAAAACACTGATTTTAGATAAATTAGTACCTGCATATCAGCGTATGAGCGACTTTTTAGCCAACAATTACATACCTCATGCTCGCGATTCTGTTGGTTATGCTGATTTACCTAACGGTAAAGCGTGGTACGAATACCAAATAAAGAAAAACACCACGTTAAGCTTATCTGCTGATGAAATTCATGAGATTGGCTTAAGTGAAGTGGCTCGAATTTTAAGTGAAATGAAAACTGTTAAAAACACTGTTGGATTTGAAGGCGATTTATCGGCCTTTTTTAATCACTTACGCGACTCAGATGAGTTTTATTACAAAACGGCTGATGAGTTAATTGCCGCCTATGAACAAATTAAAGCAAAAATAGACGCTCGCTTACCAAAGCTATTTAATATTGAGCCTAAGGCACCTTATGTTGTAAAAGCTGTTGAAGCCTATCGAGCCCAATCGGCTGCGGGAGCGTCGTATGCGGGGCCCGCTCCTGATGGCTCGCGCCCAGGCATATTTTATATCAATACTTATAACTTAAAAGCACAACCTAAGTTTTTACTCGAAACGCTGTCTATTCATGAAGCCGCTCCAGGTCATCACTTTCAAATTGCACTGCAACAAGAAGTGGAAAGCTTGCCCGATTTTCGTAAATTTGGCGGCTACACGGTGTTTGCTGAGGGCTGGGCATTATACGCAGAAAGCTTAGGCAAAGAGCTTGGCTTATTTACCGATCCGTATATGTGGTATGGGCGTCTTAACGATGAGCAGCTAAGAGCTATGCGTTTAGTGCTTGATACAGGCTTTCATGCTAAAGGTTGGACACGTCAACAAGGTATTGACTACATGTTAGCAAATTCCTCAATGGCAAAAAGTGATGTTATTGCTGAAGTGGAGCGTTATATTGCATGGCCAGGGCAAGCATTATCGTACAAATTGGGCGAGTTTAAAATTAAACAGCTCAGAGATTTCGCCCACCAGCAATTAGGTGAGCAATTTGATATTAAAGCGTTTCATACGCAAATATTAATAGATGGCGCATTACCTATGCCTATTCTTGAGCAAAAAATTAAACGTTGGGTTAAGTCTCAGCAGTAATAAAATCGCGCGAAGCCATACTGTTATTAGGGATTGGCTTTGCGCGCTTTGCTGCAATACGTTAGAATGCGCGCTCTTAAAAGGGGCGAGAACACCATGTTTGATCAACAATTAGCAAATACCCAATTTTGGCTTAGTAAAAGTCTCAATGAAATGAACCAACAAGAATGGGAAGCCATTTGTGATGGATGTGGAAAGTGTTGTTTAAACACCTTTATTGACAGTGAAGACGAAGATGACTTTACTGCCACCGACCAGTTAAGAGAAGGCGAACAACTTATATTCACTAATATTGTTTGCCAATACCTTGATAACAATACCTGTGGCTGTAGTGAATACGAAAACCGCCAAACCTTAGTCCCTTCGTGCGTTAAGCTTACTAAAGAAAACCTAAAAGACATCTTTTTTATGCCACAAAGCTGCAGCTATCGCCGACTTCATGAAGGGCGTGGTTTAGCAACGTGGCATCCGTTACTTAATAACGGCGATAAAACTAAAATGCACGAGCTAAACATTTCTGTTAAAGACAAAACAGTAAAAGATTGTGATGTAAAATTAGAAGATTTTGACTTGTATATTGCCGAGTGGCCAACTAAGGATTGCAACGAGTGAGTAAGCTACAAGCAAGTATTGGTTTAATAAACCCTAAAAGCCCAACCAATGTGGGTGGTGTATTACGCGCAGCAGGTTGTTATGACGCCAAGCAGGTGTTTTTTACCGGCAACCGTTATTTAAATGCACAAAAATTTCATACTGATACTAAAAATGTGGTGCAACGTATTCCATTAACCGCCACCGACAATTTAGCTTCAATTAAGCCTCAAGGCGCTAAAGTAGTGGTAATAGAGTTAATAGAAGGTGCTACACCCTTGCCTGAGTTTACCCACCCTGAGAACGCATTTTATGTATTTGGTCCAGAAGACGGCTCTGTGCCCAAAGATGTTTTAAAATGGTGCGACGAAGTGGTGTATATCCCTACTATTGGCTGTATGAATTTAGCGGCAACCTGTAATGTTGTTCTTTATGACCGACTCGCGAAATTGGGCGGAATTCAAAGCAGCGATGAAACCATTATTTCCTCACGCGATACTAATAATAAAATGAAATGGCAAAAACAACCTTAATCTATAAACAATTTAAGCGTGAACAGGACGAGGAAGCTTTGCTCGGTTTTTAATTCTTCTTATATAGATGTATGCCAGTAGAATAACCTAGGTGCATTTATCTAGCCCACTAGGTTAAAACTTCGCGCCGCGATTAAATTGCCCCCTAGTTTGAAAAAGCATTAATCAGCAATGGTCAACAGACCCTAGTTAAATGTAAAAAAAAGTAACTGATTAACTTGAAAAATAAGCAGTTCGTCTTTTTTTAGCTCTATAAATGTAAAAGTATGTAATTATAATGAAAAAATTATAACTACGAGGTTTACATTTTATGCACCGAGTATGCTACTTGTTTCGCTGCTGTTTGCTAATGTTACTAAGCATTATGTTAACAGGCTGCTATTCAAAGCCTGCAGCTTTAGATCCGCAAGTGGCAAGCACCGGTGAGACGTTATCTACAATAGCCCAAACCACAGATGTTATTTTTTACGATTTACAGTTAACAGTCCTTCCCAGCAACAAACAGATTTCCGGCACAGGTAAAACCATGTTTCGAGTGCTGAAACAAACGCAGCAAGTCGAACTCAAGCTCGATAGCCGGTTCTCTATAGAACACGTCACTGTTGCTAAGCAAGCAGCTAATTTTAGCCATCAGCATGGCGTTATTATTATTGATTTGTATGAAACTAAATACCCAGGTGAAGTTGTTGAAGTTGCCATTAGCTATTCGGGGCATCCCCATGAAGCTATTAACCCTCCGTGGAGTGGTGGCTTTGTATTTAGTCATACGGCACAAGGTGAGCCTTGGATAGCGACGGCAGTACAAGGCGAGGGCTGTGATTTATTTTGGCCTTGTAAAGATCACTTTAGCGATAAAGCCGACAGTATGCGTATTCGCGTCACAGTGCCAACGGGTTTAAGTGTTGCTAGTAATGGTGTGCTTAAAAAAATAATGCCATTAAAAAATAACACAACTGAATTTGATTGGTTTTTATCTGAGCCTGCCAGTGATTACAATATTGCATTAAATATTGGCCCCTTCGAACGTATTCAACAACACTATAAAAGTATTAATGGTACGCAGGTACCTGTTGAGTTTTGGGCTCTACCTGAAAACAGTCACAAAGCCCTTAAGCTACTCAAAGATGATGTGTATCAACAGCTCGCATTTTTTGAATCTGTATTAGGGCCTTACCCTTGGGGAATGCAAAAATTAGGCTTTGTAGAAACACCGCATCTGGGTATGGAACATCAAACAATTAACGCTTATGGTAAAGGGTATACCCGCGATCCAAGTGGTTATGACTGGCTTATTCAGCACGAATTGGCTCATGAGTGGTTTGGTAATTTAATGACTCATGAAAAGCTCAATGATGCATGGTTACACGAAGGTTTTGGTTTTTATATGCAGCCAGCTTATAGCTTATTTAAATTTGGTGAGGCTGCTTATAACCACGCCATGTACACCGCGTATTTAGGATTAAAGAACTGCCAGCCGATTGTAAAACAAGGGAAAGTTACTTCTAAAGAAGCGTTTAATGCAGATATTTATGGTAAAGGTGGATGGACGCTGCATACCTTGCGCTGGCTAATTGGAGACGAGTTATTTTGGCAAGCTGCCCGAGAGTTAGTATATGGTCAAACGCAAACAGCTAATTTGAGTTACCCAATCGAGTCGCGTTATCGCAGTAGCCAAGAGTTTATTGATATTATTAATCGGGTCACGGGCGATGATTATACGTGGTTATTTGATGTGTATCTAAAGCAAGCCGCGTTACCAAGTTTAACCATGGAGCGTACCAATACAGTCGCTTATTTAAGCTGGAGTAACAGCGAAAAAGATGGCACAGCGTTTAAAATGCCGGTTCCTATTTCTATAAAAGGGAAGTTGACAACTCACACTCCAGTGGATGGACTGATCACTATCAATGCCAAAAAAAGCGACATTATCGTTATCGATCCACAGATGAAGGTTCTGCGACAGTTACCTATAATTAGTCAATGCCAGCAACAAAGCTAAGCTTATATAGATTAAATTACAACTTGTTATAAGTTTAAGATTTAACCAAATACCGTTCTTTTTGGATTTTAAATCTCATTATTTATTATTATTTTTAATTATTAACCTCGCCTGAACAATATTTGCTAAGACTTTCAGTTAAAAATTTGTTAAAAAGGCAGTGGTAATAATGATTAATTCTTAAGGTACTTATGTTTAGCTCGCTAAAATTCACCTCCAAAATCACCATCGCTGCGTCATTAGTGTTAGTTTTAGTGTTAGGTGTTTTCACTATAAATAACTATTTTTCAATGCGTCATCAAACTCAAGAGCAGTTGTCGCTGGTGCTAGAGCAAAACTCAGAATCGGTTTCTAAAAACATTGCAAGTTGGCTCAATAATAAATTGGCAATTGTGATCTCTATCGCAAAAACATATCAAGATAACGATACGAAGTCTTTAACGCTTTCGCAATTAAATACCGCTGAGCTTGCCGGGGATTTTAAAAATACCTACATAGGTAAATCATCGGGGACATTTATTTTAAATGATCAAAGTGTTGTGCTCCCCAGCGATTTTGATGCTACAAGTCGCCCTTGGTATAAATTAGTAGAAAATAAAACAACAACGGCTTTTACAACCCCTTATATTGATGTGACCACCAACGAACTGACAATTTCAGCCGTTGCGCCTATTAATAGTAATGGTCAATTTAAAGGGGTAGCGGGAGCAGATATTGATATGCAAACCATCGCTGAAATTATTGGCGATATTGATTTCTTGGGACTCGGTTATGGCTTCTTACTTGATAATAAAGGGCAAATATTAAGTCACCCTGATAGTAAATTAAATTCAAAAAAAGTCGCAGATTTGATTGGTAAAAATGCACCGTTAGCAAGAGAGTTTACAGAGTATCAAGTAGCGGGTGAAACCTCGCTGGTATCCTTTACTAAGATTCGTGGTATTGAAAATGTTGATTGGTATCTGGGTGTAGTAGTTAATAAAGATAAAGCGTATTCAAGTGTTTCTTCGTTTGGTCAAAAGGCAATTGTCTTTTTAATTATTGGTATTTTAGTGATTGTTGCATCACTGGAGTTTTTACTGCGTTATTTAATGCGACCTATGTATCGTCTTAATGATGCTATTAGAGATATAGCACAAGGTGAAGGCGATTTAACTTGTCGACTCAGTGTTGAGAACGATGACGAGTTTGGTCAGTTAAGTAATTCATTTAATATTTTTATAGAAAAAATTCAAAATTCAATTGTTCAAGTTAAGTCTTCAACACAGTTGCTAGAAACCGCGGTTGCTAAACTGGTTACCCAAACAGATTCAACATTAACTATGTACGACGACCAAAGTGAACGTACCAACAGTGTGGCATCTGCAATTAACCAGTTTTCAGCCACTGCAACAGAAATTTCAACTAGTGCAAGTAATGCCTCAACACTTGCTAAAGATGCTGATCAATATTGCGCTAAAAATCAGCAAACACTAACGAATAACGTATCGAGCATTCATCAACTTTCGCAAAATATAGAGCAAGCACAAGAAACAATTAATAGTTTAGATTCACATACTGCTAATATCGGTAATGTACTTGCGGTAATCAAAGGCGTGAGTGAACAAACTAACTTGCTTGCTTTAAATGCGGCAATAGAAGCGGCACGTGCAGGTGAAGCGGGAAGAGGGTTTGCCGTTGTTGCTGATGAAGTCAGGCAATTAGCACAACGTACTCAGCAATCAACGCAAGAAATTGAAAATACGGTAATTGAACTACAAAAAGGCTCAAGCTCTGCCGTTGAGCTGATGAAAACCAGTTTAGAAGAAAGTGAAAAAAGTGTTCAGCAAGCTGATGCAGTTGGCGATGTAATGAAACAAATAATTAGTGCGATAAAGCAAATAACCGACGCTAATCATAGTGTGGCTAATGCTACTGATGAGCAAAATCAAGTTGTTAAATCATTACATTCAGATATCCATGTTATTAGCGACCTATCGATTCAAGGTCAATCTAACCTTAACCTCACTTTAGAAGAGTGCACTAAGCTCAAACATCAATTCAGTGACTTAGAGCGCATGGTTAAAAAATTCAAAGTATGAGCAGTAAAACAAAAATAAATAAACCAAACTGGCTCAGTTTAATCAATATTGATAGTGTTTATAGCTTTGATAGACAACGCCAAGCGTTTTCGTTATTTACCATGATAACGATTGCCTTGGTGTTAATTACCTATTTAGTGATTATAAACCATCGCATTTATGAGCCCATATTAACTGCCTCTTTAGTGTCAGTTAATTTAACAATTGTAGGATGCATTGTTTATTTTATAAAAACTAAACAGCTTAATGCTATCGCGTTAATTACCTTGATGATTGTATTTGTGATGTGCTTAGCTTTAGTATCCACCGGGGGTAAAGAAAACACCGCGTTATATTGGCTAATGTTTTATCCTGTAGCTGTATTTGCCATACTGGGTGTTAAACTTGGCGCATGGTTAAGTAGTGCCATGTTATTGAGCTGTATTGTTATGTTGTATGGCCCCGATATGGGGCAGGTTATGTATGGTGAGGTAGAAAAGACCCGTTTTGTCGCTGCATTTTCATTAGTGCTGGTGTTTTCTTTTATCGGTGAGTATTTTCGTCACAGAAGCCATCTTGCCATTGCAGATATCACCTTAGAACAAAAACAACACGCCTATACAGATCAGCTTACAGGCGCACCCAACCGCCGTTTTATTACTTCACATTTTTTAAAGCTTGCTGCTTCACGGCCAGCGCATTATTTGCCGCTGTCTATTTTGCTCATTGATTTAGATAACTTTAAACAATTAAATGATACCTACGGCCATGATTTTGGCGATACCGTATTAATAGAGTTTACTAAATTATTAGAGTCGCAATTTTCTGCAACCGCCCTTAAAGCCCGTTATGGTGGCGAAGAGTTTGTGGTTATTTTACCGCAGATGACCACCATAGAAGCCAGTATTTTGGCTAATCGTTTTAGAGAATGCGTGCAACATCATGTAATATTAACTGATAAACAACAACGAGTATCGTTAACTTGTAGCATTGGCATTGCACAAGCTAATCATATTGATGACTACGACAGTGCATTAAAACAAGCCGATGAGTATTTATATCAGGCAAAATCACAAGGGCGCAATAAAGTCATATTTGCGCATGGCGAGTATGTCAGTCAATAAGCTTATTTATGTGCATGATCCTATGTGTAGCTGGTGCTGGGGATATAAGCCTACGTGGCAAAAACTTGAATCTGCTCTAGCAAATATTCTGCCTATAGAATATAGAATGGGAGGTTTAGCTGCTGATAGCGACCAGCCAATGAGTGCCGATATGCAGTTGCAACTACAAGGCATATGGCAAAACATTAGCAACCAATTAGGCACTGAGTTTA